>DATEOO010000053.1:0-2402 GCA_035274085.1 Candidatus Nitrosocosmicus sp. | reverse complement strand
ATTGAAATGGCGTACAAGATGTTTGGTAAAGGTGACCCTATAATACTTCACAATGGTGCTAATGATGGCATGGATGCTTGGGATCCAGCCCTTTTAAGTAGACTAGCCTCAAATCACACAGTAATTATTTTTGATAGTCGTGGAATAGGAAATACAACATCTGGTACAGAACCGTATTCAATACAGTTACTTGGTAATGATACAGCAGGTTTGATGAATGCTTTGAAAATACAACAAGCAAATGTTTTAGGATATTCTATGGGCACATACATAACTCAACAATTTGCAATCACTCATCCTGATAAGGTTAGCAGTATTATACTAATTGCTGGAACTTGTGGTGGAAAAGATAGTATATCTCCATCAGATGCGTTTATCCAATTACTAGACGGTATTTCAAATAAATCTCTAAATAATATACCTCTTTCTCAGGATGAAATGAAGTCTCTTGTAAATGCCTCCGAGGGATCAGGATGGATAAAACTGCATCCAGAATCTCTGGATCTTCCAGAAAGCATGACATTCCAACAAATGAAACCTGGACTTTCATCTGAAGCAATGAACAATCAGTATAAAGGTGCAAAGGCTTGGGTGTCTTCCGACTGGAGTGGTGCCTGTGACGACCTGGCAAAGATAGACAAACCCGTGTTGGTCATAACAGGAACAGACGATAATGAATTAGTGCCTCATGGAAATTCTCTGGTCATTGCAAGTAAAGTTCCTGGGGCTTGGCTAGTACAGATAAAAGACGCTGGGCATGCTATTATGAATCAATATCCAGATGAAGTTGGTATGATTTTGCAGACATTCTTATCGACTGTAAAATAGTATGAGACCAAACAGGAAAGAAGAATCCAGTATTAATTTTACATGCAATGTAGACAAGCGGGTTCAAATCCTCTATTTATACAAGAAATCAAGAGAAGTGCGAAGTGCGGGATTTGAACCCGATAACTGTTTTGTTAATAATAAACTAACTGAATCTCTACATTTATTTCAGTGTTAATCAAGACTATCTAAAACCTTCATAAAGTATTGCTGTTGATTTCTGCGTCTGTAGAATCATTTTGATTACTAGTGTCATCAGTATCATCAAGCTTCTTGATTACTTCAAGGGATGTTCGTTCCGAGTGTATATATTATCTAGGAGCATTAACTTTTACTAGGATAGATACACAACAAAAGTTAGCGTAATGTAATGTCATGTTTCATTATATCTTTATATAATCGCATTGCCAATGGACTTCAATGTATTCAAAAATGCTACACTTGACGGTATTCCTTTTCGCATTCTCATCTTTCATCCTAGTCGGATCAGTGATTAGCCCAAATTCGGTATTGGCTAGCACTGACCAAGACATCGACCAAGACCCATCATATGAAGACCCATATCATTTTGATATACAAAAAAATCAGGGCCAGTGTCTAAAAGACCACAAAGACTATGATAAGGACGGCAGAGATAGGCACTGCAAGTAGAACAACAATAATTAAAATTCTTTGTTCTCCTTTTTCTAACATATTGAGTTCCAATGACAAATCCTTATATAACGATGTTGTCAATAAACAACAATGAATTCAAAAACTGTGTCAGTTATAACTTTCTTTGGAATATTTGCAATAACGGCCTTTTTATTTACCCAGACATTAGCCGACTTTCAAACTTCATTTGGAGCAAAGGGCGGCGAGCCTGGCTGCGGAGACAATCAGAAGGCTAGCGAGGAAAGTGGTGGGAATTGTGTTAAAGGCGTAGATTGTGATGATGATAGTGGTTTAACAAGCGGAGGCTGTTCTGATAATGAAGGTCACAATAATCATGATCCAGATTGCCCAAAATGTTCGGATCCTTGACAACTAGATTTTTGTCAGCAAACCTTTAAAGTTTTAGAATCAACATTCCTGTGCCAACTAGAATGTTGGTTACAATCCTCTACACTGTTTTTTTCGCTGTGAAATAAGACATTAAAACCATTACCAAGTAAATTGAATCTCACATGAAAGTGCGTTTCTAACACTCATGTCATAGATTAATCCAAGAATATCTTTTTATTGTATATCTTCTTGTTGGCCAGACTTTTTAAACAAATACATCATTGAATTAGCTTATTCCCAATTTTCGTGCTCAATTCTTCCTCGCTTCTTCCCTTTTATGAATAACATACCTAATCTTTGGCTTATCATATTTCCTTTACCCTTGTTAATTTGTGCTTAACCGAAAGTTTTATTATGTTACCTAATTAGGGGTTTAAAAATGACTAGGCGATGTGAGGATAGAGTTAAATAGCAATAATCGATTAGAACTGACATATAGTAACAGTAGTGCAATAATATTTTAAGAATAGATGACAGTTCCATTAACCTATATCCAAAAGACATGGAGTAAAGTTCTACTATAATGGTTT
>DATEOO010000052.1:0-7232 GCA_035274085.1 Candidatus Nitrosocosmicus sp. | reverse complement strand
GGCATTATTACCTTTATTGAATTGGTCTTGGAAGTTAAAGTTGTTACCAGATAAAATTGTACTTCCGCCAGAAACTACTTGACTATTTTGTTTCGATTTTTGAGCTTGTTGGATTGCTTGTTTTGCCTTGTTACTCTTTTTCGCTAATGCATCTTCTGAAATTGCCAACGGGGCTAAGACCAAGGCCAGTGCAAGAACAACTGCTGTTGATACTAGTAATGTTTTACTTGTATTCATACTTGTAAACTATAACAAGACAATTCAACTTATATTAGATATTTTAGATAATTCTATGAATCTTTTGGGTAAAAATTAAACAGAATTAATTTCTAGATTTAAAGTCTCCTAGTCAAGTACCTATATACTGGAAATATAAAGAATAAATTTTTTGGTAACAGATGTTATATAATAAATCATCCACATAACTCTCAATAAGTGTTATTCATTTTCCTGTCTTTTGCCAAAATCTGTCTGATTAATTCTTTATCAATTATCTAAAAACTTGTTAGATGATTTTAGCAATTACGTCAAATTTAGTAGAATTTAGGATTCCACATTTGACATCTATAGATTCAATCTCCTCACATAGACTATCCGACTATAGTATACAAATCTTCACCTAAGAATCTGGTTCGTAATTAATTTAATCAAAGAACATCTCAATTTCTAAAGACAAGGCGGTTATGGTCGTGTATATGCATAAGCATCCTCGCCCTACCCATTATGTTTATACCCATGCGGTTATGTCCATTCTCTCTATGTTATATTATACGGGTAGACATAGGATATACTGCTTGTTAATATTGTTGTTGTTGGTTTTAATAATAGTATATTAGTAATTTGAAATTCAAAAAAGAAGTGTTAAATGAAAAAGGCTCCCTTAAAGAGTATTGTAGTTGGGAAGAGATAGTATTATTAACGCAGATTGTTGCAGCCAAAATAAAGGGGTTAAACAAAAAATATGATGTTATATTAGGAGTAACAAATGGGGGAATCATACCAGCTAGGTTAATGGCCCTCGAACTAGACATTAATCATATACAGTTCATACCAGTTAGAAATAAAAAACTGCATACTGAAGAAATGCCAAAATTACTTGCCGATACAAATTATCTTGTAGTAGATGAAATATACGATACTGGTCAAACATTTTCTAAAGTCAAATATGCAATGCAAGATTTTGATTGTGATTATGCATTTCTAATGGGAAGATTCAATGACAGTGATGACCATGGGATATGTAATGAGATAACATTCATAGGAAAGATATTACGTCATGACAAATGGATCGTTTTTCCATGGGAACAAAAAGCATCATCGTGAAATAACAGATTTTTATAGACTTTTAGTTTTTCCAATCGAATCAAAATAGAGCTCACTGTAGTATAAAACTATTAAAAACAATACTTATGGTTATATAGACTGTTTCCGTAATTATTATTTTCAAGTTAATTAAACATGCATTGAGATGTTCTATATCTCAGAACTTAAGATCATGTTATCTATAAAAGACTACTTATACTTGACTAAATTTTTTTTGTCGATATCCCTTGGATAGAATTGATTATGGTGGCCTGATCAAATAATTAAATACATTTAATCGAATATGAATATTTAGAGGTATTAACTCAGGTTAATCTAACTTATTTAGATGATCTCATGATTCGGATTGACATTTAAATCATAACAAAATTTATTTTTCTAAACAGTAGATTGATTTTAGTAACGCTTGATTTTTACTTGGCTTTAATCAGGACAATAAAATATTGTCGAATCAGTAAAGATCAAATATAATAACTTTGTTAGCTATATGGGAAGTATAATGAGTAGTAGAGATTTTAACCCGTTTGACTGATATAAGACTTTCTTTGGAATGCACGCTAACAAGAATAGAGGGAGATTTTTCGATGATTACTTTACTGGATTTAAAGAGATGCAAGAGGAGATGGAAAGAATATTTAAACAATTTAGCAGCATTCAATCCAATGCATCAAAGGAATTGGTAAGAGAATATCAGGCGCCAGATGGTACCAAAATAAGAGAAGTTGGACCAATTGTTTATAGATATTCGATGACAATTGGTCCAAATGGCAGACTACATATAAACAAATTTGGAAACGTTAAGAATTTACCTGGAGGAGCTAACAAGCAAGAAATAAATCTTACTGGTATGGACTCTGGACCAGCATTAACGGCTGAAAGAGAACCGCTAGCAGATCTAAACAATACCGACAGGGAAATTAAAGTAATAGTAGAAATGCCCGGAATAAAAAAAGAGGATATTAAGATAAATGCTACGGATGGTATAGTTGAAATCGCAACTACTGGTTCCCACAGAAAATATCGTAAAACTATCATGATACCACCAGAAGCAGATATCGATTCAGGTAGATCCACGTATACTAACGGTATTTTGGAAGTCATTTTCAATAAAAAAGTAGATGCAAAACCAAATGGTAAAGAGGTTAAGGTAGAATGATGTTTACATTTGATATTGATTCAATACTACATTGTTAAAGGTTATCCATCTTTATCTTTGTTATAGCATTTCATAAGTATAATTTCATTAAATGTTTTAATGTTGCCAACGTTATTTTAAATTCACTGAATACACTTCTACTGTGAAACGGACTAACCTTATCTCTTGTGACGAATCTTTCATTTTGTTATATAAAGGACTAAAATACAATAGAAATCTTTTAAACAAAAGTATCATAATATACTTAAGCAATTTATGAGATTCTAAGTAGACGGCATAAGCAACTTCCTCAAAGGTTCTTGCACTACAAAGTGCGAGGCCTTGTCAGAATATAAGATTTTCATGTTTTTCACCTGGGTCAAACGGTAAATTCTGTTAGATTACCATCACTTTTAGCACTATCTCTTGAAGTTGCTTCATACAAATCCTACATTATTTCACCGACATGGAAAATGATCACTAATCCAAGTTAAAGCATTATCGCCCTTCTCTGGATCAGTATTGAACTGGATTGAATCGTTAGAATGTTGTTGTTAGTAAACCCACATGCCAATCTATCTTACATCTTGGTTTTTAAGACTATATTTATCACGTGAAGATATATTGAGGGAGGAAATATTAGAAACAAATAATATCATTGAAAAGTTTACTAATATTTAGAATAGTCAGTAGTGTTATTCGTACCTTAAGTCAGGAAATGTTTGGGGTTGCTAAATACTATAATGACATATTTTATTGTATATGAATGGGTCTGAGAACTTTACGTCAGCCGATATTGTGGCTGAGGCACTCATCGATTGGGGTGTAGAGGTTGTATTCGGGTTGCCTGGCGATGGCATTAATGGTTTTATTGAAGCGCTAAGACGGAGACAAGATGAAATTAAATTTGTTTTGGTAAGGCATGAAGAATCTGCAGCGTTTATGGCTTGCGCTTATGCTAAATATACAAAAAAGTTAGGAGTGTGTGTTGCTACATCTGGGCCTGGTGCAGTTCATCTTTTAAATGGACTCTATGATGCCAAACTTGACAGTGCTCCTGTCTTGGCAATCACAGGTTCTACTTATTCTGATCTAATGGGATCCAATTATCAACAAGATGTCAACCTTTTGCAGTTGTTTTCTGATGTGGCCGTATACAACAATATGATAAACTCTCCAGAACATGCCGAAATGGCTGTAGATATTGCATGTAGAAATGCTTTAGGTCGTAAAAGTGTAAGTCATCTTACTATTCCCATAGATGTTCAGGAGCAAAAACTAAAAGGCAAATTTTCACCTCACAAGGTAAAAGGTCATACGTCTGACAACTTTAATAATGATATTATTCCAAGTTTGGAATTAATAAAAAAAGCTGTTGATATCCTTAATGAGGGAAAGAAAATTGTAATCCTAGTTGGACAAGGAGCCTTAGATGCAGGAGATGAGATTGCTACCCTTTGTGAACTATTATGCGCCCCAGTAGTAAAAGCCCTTTTGGGCAAAGCTGTAATTTCAGATTATAGTCCATACAGTCTCGGAGGTATCGGGATGTTGGGAACGAGTCCTGCCAGTGAGGCAATGAACGAGGCCGATACGATATTAATGATAGGGACATCTTTTCCGTATATTGATTATCTACCAAAACCAGGCCAGGCAAAAGGAATTCAAATTGACATAGTACCAGAGCGAATTGGGTTACGATATCCAGTGGAGATAGGATTAGTTGGAGACTCTAAGAAAACGTTGAATTCTATGATTCCTATGATAAACAAAAGAAATAGGGAAGTGGATAATGAATTCTTGTTATCGAAACAAAAAGCAATGAAAAAATGGAAAAGCCTTCTAAAAGAACAAGGCAGCCGTACAGACAAACCGATTAAGCCACAAGTTATAGCCACTGCTGTTTCTAATGAATTGGAAGATGATGCGATCATCTCTGTGGATAGTGGAACTAATACAATTTGGGCAGCACGATATATTTTTGTTCATGGAAAAATGAAATTTTCCTTGTCTGGTACCCTTGCAACAATGGGATGTGGATTGCCATATGCAATTTCCGCTAAAATAGCATTTCCTGACCGACAATCAGTAGCTTTTGTAGGAGATGGAGGTTTTACTATGCTAATGGGAGAGTTTGCTACAGCAGTTCAATATGATTTACCAATCAAGGTTGTAATAATAAAAAATAATACCTTAGGAATGATAAGATGGGAACAAATGGCTTTTCTCGGAAATCCAGAATATGCTGTAGAATTTACTCCTATTGATTTCGCAAAGTTTGCCGATGCATGTGGCGGAAAAGGTTATACCATTACTGAACCAGGAGATGTAGGGTCAATAATTCATCAAGCAATGAAGGAAAAAAAACCTACTATAATTGAAGCTTATATCGATCCATTTGATCCTCCGATGCCACCAAAAGTGGAACCAGAGTTTGTAAAGAATATTGCAGAGTCATTTGCTAAGGGCCAACCCTATGCCTCTAGGATAGGACTAACACTTTATAGAAATCAGATCCATGAAAAATTAAGAGGTCTTCATCATCATAATTCTTTAAAAAATCATGAACATAAGGGCTCTCATAATGACTATCAAAAGTAAATTCTCCACACATATCTTAAATTACAATGTATATAATTCATAGTAACTATTGTCATACATAAAGATCAAATTTCTTATGACGGCATTGATCTTAAACATGTTAGATATCGTAATAATTTATTGTGGAGATGCAAGTTCACAAAAATCGAATTAGAAAATATCAACTCTATCGTAACTGTACAGGAAATTAATAGAGTGTCGGATATGGCAACTACAATCTAGTTCTGGGCTTAATTTGCACAGACAATTTAATACCGCCTAAGGTGACGGATATTCATTATAATTGTTCTTCCATTTTAGCTGGTATCTCCTTAGAAATATTTATGCCAGTCATACTAGAATCTGTCGCTACTAATAAAACTATTAAGACTAATTCCAAAATGATGGAAATGACAATTGACAGATATTGTTTATACTTTCAAAGACAACTAAACCTGTCGACGTAGGTAACCTGTCATTAACAAAAGTTTAATATTTAGATTATAATATTTTTTATATGGGTTCAGATCCAGGAACAGATATACCTCCCGATCAGGGATTAAATGGAGAAACTTTAGACCAGAATAGGACATTAAACAATATACCACCTGGAGAAAGGTGTAGTATATGTGGACTGGTTGCGCGCAATAGTGTTGAACTAGATGAACACATAAAGCATGCTCATCGACAGGGAGACCCCAACAAGGCAAGTGATGTTTATTCAAACGAACAACAAATCGATCCATTCATAAAAAAAGAGGATTAGTTTTTAGATTAGCAATTTTAAATAACAAATGTATAAGCAGCACGATTATAAAACTAATTTCAGGGCATTGTAGTTTCTATCTCTATCATCATACGATGCTTATTTTTGAATAGTTTCATAAGATATGAAATGATTTATTATGAATTATGGTAACACAATTCATAATAATAATATTTGATGAAAGGATAATTATCAAAAAATTCTAACAATAAACCTTTGTTGTTCAATTTTTGTAAATACTTCAATACCATCCCAGGAAATTTGGGTGGAAAAAAGATTAACGTTGATGCTTGATAAAATAACAATTGCTGGATGCAACGATACTCTAGCAAAAACTAATTTAGAGCATTTTCTTGAAATTCATAATTTCTATTGTTTCAAAATCAGTCCAAATATTATATCCTGTAAAAACAAATACTTGAAAGTGCAAATGGGGAATATACGTATACCCAGTCATTCCAACTTTGGATATCTCTTCACCAGCATGAACTTTTTGATTTAATTTGACCTTGGAACTTTTATAATCAAGGTGATCATATCTGGAATATTCTCCATTTGAATGTTTGATAGTAATAAAATTCGTATAAAACCAATACGATGTATCAGGGCCTCCAATATTAGAGTCATCTTTGATATGTGTAACTACACCGTCCGCTGCAGCAAGTACAGGTGTACCTTTTGGAGCAATAAAATCCACTGCATTCCGAAGCTTACCGACATGTGCAGGAGAAGATCTATCTATTCTTTGCAAGAATTCTCTGGGGATGGGTATAGCATATGCATTTTTTGTCTTCATCTAAAAAATATATTCACTTTACATTGGTCATGATTTAATAAACTATATTAAGACTATATCAATGTCAGGTCGTCAAATTAGAAACTTAACTATGGGATTATCTGACTGTTTAATCTAAAAGTTATCCTATTTGCTTTTTATTTCGTTTACGCTCCACCAAGCAGTAGGAATGCTTTACTTTATAATTTCATAAATATAAAAGGATGTTAAATGTATTAATTCAACGTCAATGATATTATTCAAATATCAAACCTCTTTTTGACATGTTTGGAAATTTAGAAATTAGAATTGATATGCTCATAACATAACTTAATATTAAATTCATACATTGGTTTTAATAAAAAATCAAGGACTAGAAGGAACCCGGGTACAATATTAAAGCAAATAATGGACTCATTAGCCATTCAACAATACGCTATTTTAATTTAGATTTGAAAGATAAAAGGATCGGATTGGCATAGTCATATCATTGCAACACCCTAAAAAAAATAAGCTAACTATGTCAGTTCTTGACTTAGTAGTGGTAAACGCTGATGGTTCTCCAAGTCAGTCAATGCGAAATAGTTTAGATTTAGCACAACATGCTGAGCGATGGGGCTATAAACGATATTGGTTAGCAGAACATCATAATA
>DATEOO010000051.1:0-5980 GCA_035274085.1 Candidatus Nitrosocosmicus sp. | reverse complement strand
TATTGTTTTCCTTTAAACTGATTAATCGATTTAGAACCCAGGAAGTGATATAGATCATTAGTGCAGTAGAGTCAATATCTGGATTTTGTCCATAGATTTCACAAAATCCTTTTTCATGATAAATAGTGGTCGGAATGGCGCCGTCAAATTCACTTAATTTATCATCATTTGCAATAATTGACTTAAAATCTAATTCTGGAGATCCTCTGCCATATAACAGTGGTTTTCTTTTGAAATTACTGCAGTACAGTAAGGATGGAGAAACTTCCTTTCCTATCTGGTTGGACCAAATTAAAAGAATCCGGTCTAATGTGGGCTTGAAGCGTCCTGATAAGAATTGATCTTTTAGAATAAAAGCTGCATCTCTAGCCCAGATTGCTTTATAATAACCACCTGGATTTACATCTTTATCCGCTTCAAACTTCGTTGCATTCATAAACCCAGAAGTACGTTCATTAAAGGTCTTTTGATCTTCTAGACCAATACCAACATGCACTGTAACAAAACATGACAAACTTTTGATATTAAATAGTTTTCGAATTTATGCAGAGCTACATCGTAGCATGTTCATAAACTTTTATGACTAATATTAGTCGAAAAGAGTGGATATTTTGAACGACTTAAGTACTGAAAAGAATAGGTCAAACCAGTCTGAATATGTATGTGAAATGTGTGGAAAGAAATTTGGAAGTAGTTTGGGTGATATGGAATTGCATAAGACAATTGTACATTTACAAAATGGAGATATCACTTCAGATTAGTTAAAGCAATTAGTAAATATACTATTAATTATTTAATTCTGCATTAACCAAATATACCTATATTATCTTCATTATGAATACTATTCTTCTAAAGTCTTCCCTCTCTCGTAATTTTTACGACTACTTTTAAAGGTTTAGATCTGTTTACTCAGATAATGACGTTATATAAATTTTGAGTTAGAGATAAATCAAATGAATCCTCGATAGTTGTAAAGCAAACAAGAATATGAGATCATGAATTTGTTACTTCACTTTTATTTAGTATTACTATATATCAGTAAGGCTTCGGTATTTTTCAATTAGTCATCAATAATACAATATCGTTATTCTCGCTCTATACATAGTAATAGATTTAATTACTTAACAAAAAAATAAAAAATAGATTAAATCATAGGTTTCTAAACTATTTCTCAAAGTTATATTGACGAAGGGTTTTTCATGGGTATTAACAAGAATATTTAGTTACTTTTGGTTATACCCTATTCATCCATCTCACTGTTAGCAAAAAAAGATGCTTACTAAATTCTTGGAAGCCTTGTCTGTACTCTTTTGACTATATGTAGACTAATGACTACAGGAGCAAGATGAACCTTCATGCGAGTGATCATGAGAATCCACCTTTGTCATGCCTCTCTTTCTGTATTCTTCTTGAGCTTCCGGAGTATTTGTTCCAGTTTGACCTTCAGAAGTAATTTTCTGATCGCTTGGGTCTCTCCTCACAGCTGTGGGTTCGCCTGCATTAAGTTTAGCAGGTGTCATAGGTTCCTTATCTCTGTACTCCGTTAGGGGATCATCGTTTCTACTAACATCGGTTCCTGGACCACCTTCCTCGTATTTTCTGTCTCGACTAACAGAGTATTGATCATTGTCTACAGAAGATGATTGTGGGTCAAAAGTGTCTTTTGTCTTGTCTACAACATCTTTAGTGCCGTCAACCACTGCATCTTTTACATCAGTAGCTTTTTCTTTAACTTTATCAATAATTTCGCCCATTGTTTATACAGTTACTTATGTTCATCATATTATAAAAAGGCCATAAGAAAGGTGAATTTCATCTTTAGAACTGATAGTCTCAATGATTTTTGTTTACTATTCTTGAGACTAAATACCAAAAAAAAGCAATTTATTATTATCCAAACGTAAAGCCACAGTAGTATGTCTTTATTACTCGTCCATCATACCAATTTAATCAGTGAATAACGCTCCATGAACTATTTATTGCTGAAGCGTCAAAAAATTTCAGTATTGCTCTTTTCTTGCAGCATTCAATATTGCAAAAATAATAGGTTAATATTGTTATCTAATGGTCTACGATCTTAATATTAATGATATAATATCTCATTCTAATTAGACAATTAACATACATACGGCGATAATCTATTGATAAACCCGATGTACAATTGTAGAGTCCGCCCACATGTAATAGGAACGATCGTTTTCTATTCAAATTGCAGGATATGTGCATATTTCAATATTTTATTGTTATACTGTTATATGGTTATATTTTCAGACACACCCAAATGAAATTGAAACAAAAAAAAACAAACGATCTATAGATGACTCTCATCACACTTTAATTTCAATTTTGATCTCTCTGAGGTACAGTATGATAGAATATTATTATTCAAAATTATTGGGTGTTGGACCTTATGCATCCATTACAGGATTAATTTAGCTTTTTTCAAGGTAGATCAATTTTAGTTATTTACTTGTTTCACAAAGTACATAATGAATTCCTTTGGATACTTTTCCAGTAGCATTTGAGAGTGCTTTACCTATGTAAGTTAGCGTAATTATGACAGAAATCATCCCAAATACAGAACAGACTTTATTTTACGTGTTACCATCTGGAATGCACTATTTAATATTTTCTAACCTTTTGATTATCTTTATTGCTGTTCTTTGAAATGATTCAAAGAAAATGGAAATTTCAAATCAAATCAATTCAAATATTGCAACGAGGCTAACATCGGATATCAAAAGTCAATATTTTAAAATAACTATTACTTTTTTGAGCCAAAAACATGTATGTATCTTACTATGATATTTATAACAACATACGATAATCCTGAAGCAATTATAGAAGAGATGGTTGTCGATTCTATGGGTGAAAACTCTAATTCTAGTAGCTGAATCATGAGAATGAATCTTGTAATGTTATTTACAATATCAAAGACAGAACTAGCGAATAACATTTTAATCAGAATTTTCTTAAATTTTTGAAAATGTATTTTTCCACTCAATTTCTTGGTATATCTTTGCTTGTTGTCAATATGAAAGAGAATTGCAAATATTATCTTGTAAGTGAGAAACCCACTTATCACTGTCAATGCTGAGTTTAGTACAAAATTCGTAGAATATTCGGCAGAAACATGCGCAACAACTAAACTAACTAGAAACCCCAAAATCCCTGAAATTAATAGATTTTTATTTAATGAAAAAGTACTATAATATTTCAAATATGTGCCTTTTAGGAACCTGTTAATTTTGTTACCTCTCCATTTCACTTACTATCAAAAATATGCAAAATCATATAAAAGGACATGGAATAATTAATTCATTAGGTATCTTTTGCTCACAATTTTTTAGACATAGAAAATAAAAATCTATAATTTTTCGAGGGATTTTTAACAGTAGTATACAACAGGGTTTGAATTTTGATAAATGCTAGTGTACTGTAATCAGATAACCCTGTTTGGATTGCACTATAGGTTATATTTTAACCCTATTGTCATACGAAGTGCTTCTAAACTGATGTATGTAACTTTGAGAATCTAAATTAGCCAAAACTTGCTGAACAGTGCAAATAATTATTCAATTTCCTACAATTGACCAGTTACTAGCCTTGCTCCAAATTGATACAGGAGAAATAATCGAGCTGTGAAAATTTCAACCACTGATTTTATAATTTGAATTATATTATTAGATAATATTGGATAAAGACATAGCCGGTCCAATATGATACGAACCCAAAGAATCATCCAAAAAAAAATCACGGAAAACAAGAAGAAGGTTGCGCTCATGTAATAAGAAATAGGACAATATAACTGCTTAATTACAATATAATAGAAAATGTATTATGGCCAAAAGTACAAAGGGGTTCACAGTACAGAAATTAAGGAATTCAATCAAATTTTACTTACCTCGAAAAGAAGGATACCTTGAAGTTGTAAAAAAGTTATCTAGCGAGTTTGAAGGGATGACTCTAATTGAGTTTGATGGTTATTTTGAAAATAAGTTCGAACCCACAAAATATGTTCGGGTAGAAGTACATAAGAATAAACTAAACGAAAAGAGTTTAATAAAGCAGGCTAACGATCTCAGAAAGATTTTAAAGCAAAAGAGTATTGCAATAGAGATTAACAACAAAATGATTTTGGTGGAAGCCGAAACCGGTTGACATTCTTAAATACTATATCTAGTCAAAAAGTCAATCAAGTAGGATTTGATCCAATTCCATCAAGATTAGGTTTGTACCATTTATATGGATTCTTTAGAACGTTAATATTGTTACACTCGTCGTAATAGTTCCAAATTTGTTTGTCGATAAAATTAATAATTCTTAAAATAATCTGCAGTCTAGTTGAGCTGAATAGTAAATGCTTGGAAACTAATTTCATATATATGGGCCTAAATTAATTAATTAGTAGAGATAATCTGAAAGAAAAGAATAGTATTAAACAAAAAAAAATGAATCTATTACTTTAGATTAAGTTTACACCTAGGAATTGGTAACTCATGTTTATGTCTGTTGTTTTTTATCCACTCTATAACAGTTCCCACATCTTTTTGATCCACTCCAATTACTTGAGGGATTGGGGCTGGATTATTCTTCAATATCATGTCAAAATTTATCTGACCAAGAATTTTATCGATCGTTTCATATGACACTCCTATTTCACCTTCAGCTGTCTGGCCCCTCCAGAGTCTCGCACTACTTTGTTTTTCAATAATATGCTCTGGCACCCCCATATACCTAGCAATTTTTCGGACTTCTGTTTTATACAAATCTGCAATTGGAAAAATATCGGCTCCTCCATCACCATATTTTGTAAAGTAACCCAGTTGCAATTCACTCTTGTCTGCAGTTCCCACCACTATGCCTCCCATTGCAGAAGCATAATAATACAGAATTGCCATCCTTAGCCTGACTAGAAAGTTGGCTTTTGCTAACTTGTTCCGGGGAAAGTTCTTTATTATGTGATTTTTACCCTTACCAATATCGATTAACTTATAATTAATGTTCAATTTTTTTGAGATTTCTAGCCCATGTTTTACGTCAATTTTAGGTGTTACAGAATAATCCGGAAGTAGGAGCCCTAGAACCTTGTCGGGTCCCAATGCCCGTACTGAGAGATACGCAGTAACAGTCGAATCTATTCCACCACTAATTCCAATGACAACACATTTAGCATTTCTTGAATTTACCTCTTTATTTAAGAATGTCGAAATTTTCCTTAACACATTACTTTCATCCAAGCATCATCAAACCTCCCTTAAGATTAAGTTCTCTCATTTGATTCAATTTGTAAAACATCTTTTATAAATTAAGTTAATGGACTAGAAACCACTACATTAATCACTAAACTGGACTTGTGATTATGATTATGATTATGATTAAAGCATTTATCTGCCATCAATTGAATAACATGACTTTTCTCTGCATTTGCTTTTATCTACTATGGGATTGTATTGATAGAATTTTTTTGGTCGGGGAAAATGCTTTCTCTTTGATATCTTTCAACAGTACAACTTTAGCCAATATATTTTGAATTTCTAGTCCATCATAAATTGCCAACCATCGAGTCCGGATGGATGTTCGATAATATCCTTAAAGCCAAGGAGATTATACCATAAGAAAGTAGGACAATCTCCTAATTACTGCCACAAATAGAAAAAATTCACCTAAACAGCTATTAATAATCGCTACAAATTTTTTTCGTTGCCAGCCTTTTCTAAAAATCCTTTGCAATTATAATCTACTAAAATTAGTTTTAAATTCTTACTTGATCAGATCATACATAACACCGATTGTGCTGGTCTAAATGATATGGTACTGTCTTTGAGTCTTGTTTATCTAGCCATCCTCACAGCACCAATCAGTAAGGAATTTTTCCGCTGAACGAGTATCTTTAAAAATACTTTTAGGAATAGAATTACTTTTTTCCTTTTTTATAGCATAAAAATCTGCGAGTCCAAGGGGAGTATTATTAAGTGTA
>DATEOO010000050.1:0-2390 GCA_035274085.1 Candidatus Nitrosocosmicus sp. | reverse complement strand
ATACCAATACTGAGAAATTAGGATAATTATAATATTGTTACTTATCTTAAACGTATTAATATCCTAATAAAACTGTTGATTAATGCAGGGCCGGTCGTCTAGTCCGGTAGGATACGGCATTGGCATTGCTGAGGTCGTGGGTTCGAATCCCACCCGGTCCAAATCTTCTATATACGTTACTGAAGTTAGATTTATATAGTAAAATTCTCCTTAATTTCAAAAGCCACACGTCGTTTATGTATAATTTGGTAAATTCTAAACGCTGATTTGGTTTTTGAATCATAACCGATTTTTAATATATATCGAAAGGTTTCTAATTTAGAATTTACAATAATCTTTCCTATACCCTCCTTCCTCTCCTTTATTTTCTTTATTATTTTCTGAGGAAGACAGGTAGGAAAAATATTTGATCTTGCATAGGCTAATCGTTCCCCAGTTTTTTTATTAATAATAAATATCTCTCGTTTGATCAACTCAGGACTTTCTTTCTGTTTTAAGATTTTTACTTGAGTTTTTGAATTAGTCAATATACTCAGTATTTGCTCTATAGTTCCGGTTTCGGAGATAAGTATTTTTGCATAAAGAGGAAGAATGATGTTTGCTTTGCATTCCAACTCGGCTATCTTCTCTAGCATATAGCATGAAAAATCTTTTATCGTTATTGAAACAATAGCCAATTGTTTACAATAATATACAAACACTAAAAAAATGATCCTGCGACTAATCTAAAAACAACCAAGATAATGGTAAAAACTATAGTTCCTAAACTCACTAACTTAAGCCTGGTCTCAAGTTTTTTGATTCGAAATTTGTCACGTCCATTTCTTATCAGTTCTTTATATTGTCTAGATGTTTTAATTTCAATATAGCTTTCCAGACCTGTTATTAACGATAAAATTATCGATAAGAACCCAATGGAATTAGTTTGCATAATAAATCCCGCCAGCAATGGGAGGACACCCCAAGAAATTGCAAACCAGAAATTGTTATGAAAAAATCCTTTGAATAGTTCCAGATTATATGCAAAAACAAAAAATCCTTCTAATATGGCAACTATGCCAAGTAGTGATACATAAAAAATTATATAATAGACTCCAATAGTGTATGCGACTATTAGACCGGAAATTATCAATATCCATAATTGTCGTTTGTTAAGGTAATTCCCCCACGGCTTAATTTTTGAACCTAAGATATCAGCGGCATGTGCTGACACTCCTAGTGCTAGAGCATAAATAACACAGATAGCAATAACTCTATCCCACAATACGGAAGGAGAAAGAAGAGAACCAATTATGGTAAAGGATATACACATACCTGTATATGGAAGAAATAACAAGCCTATAAAAATGCGAAATTTTATAGGCCCAAATTTCGGTACGAACCACTCATTTAAACGAGTATCTTCATTCAAGGTTTTTTTGCTGAAATAATTGCCGCGGTTTGCATAGTATAAAAAGTGCAAGAAATACTCTTGAATCCCGCCTGGTGTAGAATGTACATCATTTCTTTTACCCATTTAGTATTTCTTATGACCTTATTTAAGTCTCTGAATACGACTCTCCAAGAGGCCGAAAATTTACCAAATATTTGAAGAACTACAAAATATGCATCCCATAACTTGCGAAAAATAACATTTTGTGGGTAAATAAAGTCATGAAAAACTATAATGCCATTATGCTTTAATATACGCCAACATTCTTCTATTAATTCTCCGATATGCACATATTTGGCTAAGTACGACGATATGATCGTATCGAAGCTGTTACACCTGTAAGGTAATGTTTCTGCATTACCATTAATAAATAAGCAATTTCTCGTTTTAGTTTTTGCAATTTTCAAATAATCCAAGGCTAGATCCAAGCCTATTACTTGTTTTTTATTATTTTTTGATAATAATGAAGAAAGAATTCCCGTTCCGCAAGCAAGGTCGAGAATAGTTTCTCTTTTATCTAGGAGTCCCAATATATGATTTTTCCACAGGTAATCCTGTCCGAAGGTAGTAAGACGAACGACAGAATCGTAGCTAGACGCAGTTTTAGAGTTAAAAAATTTTCTAGCATTTTTATGTCCCTCATGTATTTGCAATGTTTTATCTTTATGTTATATCCTAATATATATTGAAACTTATACAGGGAGTCCATACTATATACCAAGAATAATTTGTATCTAGTCAATTGGCAAAGAAAGATATCCATAGAATACATTGGTGGACGGAAAGTAGTTATAAAAAAAAATAAATCAACAAAAGTTTTTCATGAATATCTCTTAATATTCACTTATACTCTTGCTTCTATTTTGCTGGCTCATCCCTCTGCCCCCCCTCATTTGGGAAAAGTTATGTTAGAAAACGAGGGTTACGATATGAGAAGGAAATTACAAAACTTAGGCAT
>DATEOO010000049.1:0-2093 GCA_035274085.1 Candidatus Nitrosocosmicus sp. | reverse complement strand
CTTTTTTAGTTCTCCTGATAAATTCATCTGGGAATTTATAATGCTCAAGTATCCCTTTCTCTATGTTCTAGTAGTTTTCTAGATCAAGGTGTATTAGGTTGATGCATTTTGACACTTCAACAGGCTTTAATCCAGTTAGGGTATTAAAAATAAACAGATTGGCTATGCTATGACTGATTTAATCGAAGGATAAAACAGAGAACAAATTCCAACCGAACACGGTACTAAAGGACAAACAGGTAAAATCATCAGCGAACAAAATGCAATAGAAGGACAAAGAAAAGAAGTTAATGTAGAAAGTTATTCTGATGTTGCAGAGATTGGTCAAATTTTAAAAGATTTAGAGTTTCCAGCAGGAAAAGACAAAATTTTAGATTTCATACGTGACAAAATAACCCCTGTCAATAAAGAGAGAATATATTCAGCACTTTCAAAGATTGAGGACAGAAAGTATAAAAATGTGTCAGATGTTACTACTGCTTCTGGATTAGTATATTAAAAAATAAAAAATATATTCAATTTGAATGAGTCTCAACACGCTTATATTTCCAATGTTCTATCTTGGTATTAAAATTATTCACTTAGAAAATAAGTGGACATATTGAAATTAAGTAGCCAATAAATCATAATATTTTAAAATTTATTGAAAAAATACTACCCTTAAATAGTTATATAAGCCAAACTAAACGTGTCAAATATAGACTTTTCAGAATTAATAGTATCAAAAAAAGGTGTAGTTTTATCAGATCGTCAAGTGGTAGGAAATATAATTGGTGAAAGAGGTGAATCTATTATAGTAGAAAAAGATAAAGTAAGTGAAAATGTTTACACAATACCAAAATCTAAGATTGAAGGCTATGACGGTACACAATTAATATTGAAAAGTACTGAATCCGAACTTAAAGCGTTGGAACAAAAAAGGAACAACGACGGCGAATCAGTCCTAGATACCATCTCAGATAAGTTAGGAGAAGTCAAAGACAAAGTAGTAGATACTACGAGAGATGTTGCAAATAAGACAAAAAATACGATACATTCATCTTCTGATCGACACATACCGCAGTCTTCTGGAGGAGAAAGAATATACGAAGAAGGCGGACCTGGAACAGATGTTAGTAGAAATGACGATCCTTTATCAGAGTATAGAGATAAAGAACCTATGACTCCTTCTAAAATCAACACGGGTGAACCCACAGCAGTAAAAAGAGACCCAAGCGATCAGAAAATAACTTCAGCGGGCCAAACTGGAACAAATACAGCAGAAGCTCAAGAAAAATACCGTAAGAGGGGAATGACCAAGGTAGATTCAGGTAATCATCATGCACAGGAAGGTTCATCAGTCAATCAAAGCAGACAGAATAGTTTCGAAGTAGATAGTGGAAGAAATTCAGACGAAAATTTAACAAATGTAAAGGCTACATTTTCCTGTGAAACATGTGGACAAACTTTTGATTCAAGACAAGATTTAAAAGAACATTCTAGCACCACTCACTTTTAATTACTAACCTATCTGTTTTCGCAATTAGATTTTGATTACTCTACAACTTCTGATCTTCAAGATTGAAAAAAAGGACGATTCTTGTTCATCTAAATTATAAACCCGTGAATGCAACAAACCGTTGAAAATCTTGTCCTCTTTCCTGAAATGAAGGAATAAAAGTTTTGACAATAGAATACTAATGGAACCACCGTCCGAAAGATGTAGATTCGAGTTCCCAGCTTCGTCTACAGAAATTTCAACATTAGTAAATATAGCCTAGTCCACATTTATTGGCCTTCTACGAAACAATTATCCAAGTATTGACTTTGACCTTATATTATTATTTAGTGGTGGTGGCTCAATAATTATATTTGAATATTAATCAAAACTTATAGATTCAATATTTACTTTATCTATTCAAATTTTGATCAATATTTATAAGTTTGTTCATTTATATGATAGCAGTTGAAACTACTGACAATTGATGACAACATCGACATCACTATGTTAGTGAAAGAATATTGTAAGAAGGAGAAAATTGATTGTAAGGAGATCAACGATGGTCAAAAAGGATTATTTGAGATTCAAAAACGGCATTATGATCTAATACTTT
>DATEOO010000048.1:0-4097 GCA_035274085.1 Candidatus Nitrosocosmicus sp. | reverse complement strand
CACAAAACGATCATATACCTCGTTCTTTTTGTTTGAAATTCCAATTATATATGCTCCACGTGCTTTAATTTCATTGGAACTAGAAATAACGTCCTGATATGTTTCGTCGGTTGGATTTAAGACAATGACTACGGACTCTTTGTCAATTAAAGCTAGGGGTCCGTGTTTTAACTCACCTGCAGCAATACCCTCTGCATGTATATAAGCCAACTCCTTAATTTTTAGCGATCCCTCTAAGGCAATCGGATAATGTATTGACCTGCCTAAAATGTATATATCTTTAATATCGGTATTCAGTGATGAAACGAGACTCCGAATAATATCATCCGAGTTCAAAACCTTTTTTACCATCAGTAGTAAATCCCTTTGGTTAATTGCATCAAAAGGCATTTGATTCCTTGATAAGATATTGACGACTTTATATATTATCATCAACTGGCCCATAAAACTCTTAGTGGCAGCAACTCCTATTTCAGGGCCACAATTCAGGGCAAGAATCGAATCACTCATTCGTGCCAGTGATGAAGTAGGTACGTTTACGATTGAAAGAATTTTAGCGCCATTTTCTTTAGCTTTTTTTACTGAATGTAAGACATCAGCAGTTTCACCACTTTGGGAAATGGCTATTACAACTGAATTGGGTTCTAGAGAGTCAGAAGAATATTGAAATTCGCTTGACATAATTACCTCGGTTTTTATCTTTGCAAATTTAGAAAGAAGTTGCTTTCCCAGTAAACCACAGTTATAACTCGTTCCGCTACCAGTAATATAGACATTGGAAGCGTTTCTCATGAAGTCACAAAAATTTTGAAAATTATTGAATTCTTGAAACGGTTTCAATAGAGTTAATGACTGTTCATGAATTTCTTTTATAGTATGATGTGCATACTTTCCTTTTTCAGTAGATCCTAGTTCCCAAGCAACCTGAGTTATAGGTCTAGCTACAATTTGATCATACAAATCAAATATACGATAAGTATTATGATCGATTATTACAATATCTCCATTATCTAGAAAAACAGATTTATCAGTATATTTCAGGAAACCTAATACATCGCTAGATAGAAATAAAGCACTATCAGAAATTCCTACTATCAAAGGTTCATCAAATCTTGCACCTGCAATGATGCCGTTATCGAAAATAGCAACAAAGGCAAAAGAACCTTTAAGAAGCTGACAAGTTTTCATCATAGATTCTTTCACGTTAGAATTAGATTCTTGGTAGCATTTTTCCAATATATGAGCAATAACCTCACTATCAGTCTGGCTTTTAAAAATATGACCATCTCTAACTAGATCTGTTTTCAATTCTTGGTAATTTTCTATTATTCCGTTATGAACTACAGCGATTTTGGACGAACAGGAATAGTGTGGATGAGCATTTTTATCATTTACGCTTCCATGAGTTGCCCAACGGGTATGTCCTATTCCAATTTCTCCAGGAAGCTTATTAAGATCCATTTCCTTGTCAACTTCTGCAACTTTTCCTACACCCTTACTAACTAAAATATTTCCGTCATTTAGCGTTGCAATTCCAACGCTGTCGTAACCTCTATACTCCATCTTTTTTAAGCTCTCAACTAACAATGGAGCGGCAGACACCATCTGCCCACTATACCCAATAATTGAACACACAACTATTCTGAAAAAAAATCGTTTAAAACCTTTATTAAATATAAGATCTTTCCGTTATAAAAAAAGATATAATCAACTAAGAAAATTTGTTCACACTTGTTATTATATAAATTTTTAATATAACAAAAAATATATACCAGCAAAAAAAAAATTATAAAATCAATAATAATGGGAAGTGAAAAAAAAATTATCTACGAAAAGGACGGAAGAGTCTATGAGAAAAAGATCCTGGTGTTCGAAAAACAAAAAGAAATCCAAGTCTTATCAAATCCGACTGCTTGGAAGATACTACGTTTGATCTCTGATAGACCCAGCTATACAGCTCAGATAGCTAAAGAATTAGAAATATACGAACAAAGTGCTTATTACTACATTAGAAGATTGCTCTCAATTGGAGCAATTGAAGAATCAGGATCATATTTCGTAAAAGGTGGTACAGCTAAGCTATACTCAGCCACCAGCCCCGCCTTTGGTATCGAAATGGAATGGGGTGGAAAATTATCGATTGACTACAATCTAAATGATTGGAGAAAAGCCACAGAATACTTGGCTGCTAGAAAGTTTTTGAAGGAATTCATCGACGAAAATAACATATTTGACGGATTAGTCATAGTTGGATCTCCCAACCCTCATGGGATCTTTAAAACATCTGCTAGAGACGGACATTATGCAATTCAATTGGCTTTTTTTTTAGGAAATATATGCAATTTGCCCCAAGGGTTCGTTGTAAAGTTAGATGAAGATGCAAAAGCTGAAAAGGAGCTAGAAGATAATAACTTGATCATAATTGGTGGCCCGGGAACGAATATAGTTTCTTCGGAATTTAATAGGTATCTACCAATTAAGTTTAATGAAGAAAACTTTTGGTCAGGTCTCGTGGACAAATCCGGGAGAATTTATCATCTAGACAATCTGGGAATTATTGCAAAATTTAGAAATCCATTCAATGAAAAAAAATCAATAATTTTGATCGCGGGTGTGAGATCGATCGGAACCAAATCAGGAGTAATTGCATTTACTAACTTTAGTAAAAAAACATTTTCAGATTATTCAGGGGACGAACAGAAATGGGAGGCCTTGGTTCAAGGCTATGACATGGATAGTGATGGCAAAATAGACTATGTGGATATAGAAAAAGTTGTAAGAACCTAAGTCGCTAAAAATTTCAATTGATCTTTATAGACTCTGGCGATTCCACCGAAGGAGTTAAATGTACAAGTATCTGAGATTCTTCCTCTTTCCTCACCAAATAGCCGGGTAGATTTATCTTTCTATTTCCTAAGCTAACATGTCCATGAACAACTAGCTGACGAGCTTGATATGGTGATTTCAGATTAGATTTCTTCATTACGATTGTTTGTAATCGTCTCTCCAAAATATCCTCTATTTTTAAGTTTAAAACGTCATCCAGAGATGAACCGCTAGAAACAAGGCCTAGCCTAGACAAATAATTTAATAGCTGTGTTTCTTTTTCGTGTCTGACATCAATTGATAACGATAAAAGGGCTCGAGCCTGGTTTCTTATCCTAGCAATTTCTGTCTGAGATTTCCATAATTCTCGTTTGTTTCTTAAACCATAAGAACCAACAACATACAACTCTGAACTTATTTGATCACTCGTCCAAATGCTACGAGGTCTATTATAATTCTTCTTTGATTTTCTAGGATCGCCCAATCAAATCACCTTTATTTAGATCCTGCTGCTCCTGCTGGAGCCTTTCCTGAAGCTTTTTTGACCCCGACGGCAGTGGCCTTTCTGCCTGTTGTTCTAGTGCATTGACCTCTAACTCTTAAACCAAACATATGCCTGTACCCTCTCCAACTCATCACAGACTTCTCCCTCTCAATATCATTTGATTTGGTAAAATCTAGATCTGAAGTTATTAGGTGAATATCGGCTCCTGAATCCATATCTTTTCTTCTATTAAGATACCAATTAGGCACGCCAATTGTTCCTATATTTCTAATAGAATTCTCAATATCAGAAAGTTCTTTATCAGTTAAAAATCCTACCCTCAGATATGGATTAATGTTCAAAGATTGTAATATTACTTGTGACAAATTATAACCAACACCTTTAACTTCACTTAATGCAACCACTGACTTTTTGCTGCCTTCGATATCTTTACCGGCAATTCTTAGAATATGTTTAAACTCTTCGACTGACAACTTGCTTATAAATGAGCATTTCATTTTCCTAAATAAAAACTATGCTGGCAAGGTAAGCCAAGCATATAATTTATCTGATAATAATTACAAGGGAGAGTCCCAGACGCGTTCATGGATTATAATATTTATATAAAATCTGTTCTACACATGTAATAATAGTATAGAATGTAACGGAAACAGCGAATATAAGTCTTATATCCTTCTTTAGATTCTATATAAATAAAATGAAAGAAAAGGTCGTCCACAAGAGAAAAGTTATTGAAAACCAAAATAAAATAGAATGGGAAAACTAT
>DATEOO010000047.1:0-2727 GCA_035274085.1 Candidatus Nitrosocosmicus sp. | reverse complement strand
CCGATGCCTCAGGAAAGGATGGAACAATTCGTCAAGTTATGGGAGCATTAAATCCCCAAAACTGTTATGTAAAATCATTTAAGGTTCCAAACGAAACTGAATTGGCTCATGATTATCTTTGGCGAGTTCACACCCAAGTTCCTTCAAAAGGTCAGATTGCAATTTTTAATCGTTCTCACTATGAGGACATCATTGAACCTAGTGTCAATGATTTGATTACAAAGGATCAAGCGATTCTGAGATGCAAACAGATCAATGATTTTGAGAGATACTTGGTCGAAAACGATATTACAATAATAAAGTTCTTTTTGCATATTAGTAAAGACGAACAAAGAAAAAGACTGCAAGAAAGAATACTAGATCCTGCAAAACAATGGAAAGTTAATGAAAGTGATATAGTAAGTCATCGAAATTTTGATAAGTATATGCAGGCATACGAGAAGATATTGACTTTATGCAACAACAAGTGGGCACCTTGGTATATCATACCTGCAAATGGAAAACACATTCGGAATTGGGCAATATCTTTTGTTATGTTAAAACAATTGGAAAAGATGAAGCTTGAGTTCCCAAGAGTAAAGTTAGATCCCTCGGAATTCAGACTAGATTGATTACTGGCTAATATCCCTTTTGATATTATCTTTACAATAGACATTCAATCATCGGATGGGCGTAACAAGCTAATAGACACCTCATCTACAACGAAGTCATAGTTACTTAGTCACCGACAGTCTTGGGTCGTCTGAAATCTTTATGTTATGTTAATGATGATATCTAAAGAAGTTTCTATAGTGATATACAATGATACAAGAAGAAATTATATTTATATAGTGTGGTTAAAAGTATAGACTATGAACTCCATAGTATTCTTACTTACGGTCTTATCATTAGGATTGTTTATGATACCCCAGGCATTCTCTCAAGAAAAAATCATACCTTTTGAAAAAAGATTAAGTGAACAGATTTCTAATAATTCCAACACTTCAAATATTGCAAATGACGCATCCTTATTCGATAAGCCTAGAAATTCAACAATGCAGCAGATTCAGTCTAACAATCAAACTATAAATCAACTTTATAATAATTCAATTCAAACCATGGGAGAAGGATCAGAAAATACCCGACAAAACATAAGCAACATACTTTCGTTGTTAAAGTAAATCTACCTTCCTGCTCTACTAATAATTTTAGTGCAGCTCTAAACAACATCTTTTTTAACCCTGGATATATTAACAATAAGAATCGCTCCGGAAACTGTATATAGAAATACAAAAACCCAAAAGAAAGCATCAAAGATAAAAAATGGGTCGAAACGAGCCCATAAAGAAAGCATTATGGCACTATAAACTATGAAAACAAACAAGGGCGATATCAAAAGCATTAATCTTAGAGATTTTGATTGAGAAGAAAACAACAGTAACGGCTTAATCTTATCTACAATATCACCAGAAGGAATGTATTCCTTTTTGAATATTACCGTATCTTTCAATACTGAAAGAAAAATAAAATAAAATAATGCAAGAATTATCGGAGAAAAGACCAATATTTCTTCAAATCCCAGTGCTATACTGCCAATCGGTGTCCCTACGTCGCCGATTCTTTTGATTATAGAGGATATCAATCCCTCAGTGTTGGATATATCGCCTTCAATTTTGGTTATGTTAGATTTAAAAGACAGCAATAAATCCTTAAGAGATGCTTGGTTGGCCTCTAGAGAACCATTTGATTGATTATCAGTAATTCCCAAAAAAATTGATATGGTTTCTCGAGGTACATCTTTCTCAAAAAAAGTTTTAGTGGCTTCATTCAATTTCTGCGCAATAAGGAGCGTAGACTGAATTGTATTAGAATTATTTATTAATGAATTATAATTGTCAAGTAAATTCTGCCTAATGAGGGTTATTTTTGGTGCGTAATTGATGTCCCAGTTGCTTAGGACGGATTTAAAGGTTGAGGATATGAGAGATTTGCTCTGATTGTTAATTAAATAATCATATTCATTGCCAGCCATAAGTCGAATATTGCATTTGAAAAATTCACCTGTAATCTCTATTTGTTCGCATTCAGGATAAATAGTCTGGCCGCTTAATACTAACTGGTTTATTCGAAAAGAAATGTTTTTGAAATCGTTGTCTATCAATGGTTCTGCGATCTTTGCGTAATTTTGATAGTAATTTACAAGGCTGTTGTTTAAACTACTAAACCGAGTAAAATCTTTTTGGAATTGTTCTCTTTCATCTTTGAGTATGTTTAAATGTTCTAATGAAAGATAATAAGGCAAAATAATAAACAAAAGTAATAATAAGGATAGTCCAAGCATTAGCATAAAAATTCTATTTGTCAGAACTGATTTCTTTACGTATTCATCTCTAAGTTTAGATACATCTTCGGGCTTGGCCAAGTACAATATTTTATTAAATGTTTAATTAATTAAGATATCTACGGAAAAACAAAATTTCCTACGGGATGAATGTCTAATTCCTCTCAGATCTAGTAATGTACCGAATACTCCTAATATTGCAATAAAAAGTATTGATACCATAATTCTATTGGTTAATTATCTTAAAGTAGCATGACTATAAACGTTCGTAACAACTGTTCCTAAAATTTCAATAATTAATTCGATTTTTCATCAAATCATTCCACAGTTATATTTAAGATTTAACATTGCAGAGGTAATTTTGATGAACTGTAAGCCAAGCAAAATAATATACTTATTTAGATTAA
>DATEOO010000046.1:0-4921 GCA_035274085.1 Candidatus Nitrosocosmicus sp. | reverse complement strand
AACATATCGATTCTCATCAATTAATGGAGCTTATAGCTTTGAGTGCATGGAAGAGTGCTGAACCTGGTGTCATATTTTTTGATAATATAAACAAATATAATCCTTGTATCGATGCCAAAGGGGGACCACTTAGAGCAACTAATCCATGCGGTGAACAGTCCTTGTATCCATGCGAGTCCTGTAATCTCGGATCCATTAATTTATCCAAATTTGTAAAACGAAAAGCCGATGGAATGTATGAATTTGATTGGCCTAAATATGAACAATCCATCAGAACTGCTACACGATTTTTGGATAATATTATTGACGTCAATAAATATCCTGTAGAGGAAATTGATATCAATACAAAACTAACCAGGCGGATAGGATTAGGGATTATGGGCATAGCAGACTTGTTATTTATGTTACAGATTCCCTATGATTCAAAGGAAGGATATGAATTCATGAGTAAACTAGCTGAAACTTTGTCGTATTTTAGTATGGATGAAAGTGTTGTCCTTTCAAAATCTCGAGGTGCTTTCCCGTTATTTGATCAGACTGAGTATAAAAATGGAGATATTCCACTGTCAGGTTATCATGAGATCCCTAAGGATTCACATTATTATGATTGGGACTCCTTAATAGAAAAAATTAAAAACTATGGAATCAGAAATTCATGGACTACTACTATCGCACCTACTGGTACTTTATCAATGATTTCGGATGTATCTAATGGTGTTGAACCCGTTTTTGCTTTGGTGTTTGAAAAACGTGTTACTGTTGGTAGGTTCTTTTATACAAACAAGATTTTTGAGAATGTTTTGAAAGAACATGGATTATACACTGATGAAATTTTGATAAAAATTGCAAATAATTACGGATCCGTTCGTGGTATAAATGAAATACCTGAATGGATACAAAAGCTATTTGTTACGGCCATAGATATTCATTGGACCGATCATATAATGGCTCAAGCTGTGTGGCAAAAATGGATCAGTAACGCGATTGCAAAAACAATCAATATGCCTGGAGATGTTACGGTTGAGGATGTAAAGTGTGCATACCTACTTGCCCACGAATTTGGATTAAAAGGGGTAACTATCTATAGAGATGGTTCCAGGAATGAACAAGTTTTACATATCACTGGTAATGATCGTGAAAAAAGATTCCAAGTTAAACCAAGTACGTATTTGCATGATTATATTTTAGCAAACATACATGAACCTTATGTTCTTGATCAGGTAAATCCAATTTTTAAGGATTATGAATTAAGTGATCAATATGCAGGAACGACTAATACAATCGATAACCAAATAGAACATAATAGTTTTGAATCTGACACTGTATCAATTAATGCCAAATCTGATTCATACGCTTTTACTAGAACAGAGAACGACAAAGAAGCATGCCCAGTTTGTAAAAATTACTTAATTATTACGGAAGGCTGTAACATGTGCATTGAGTGTGGATTTAGTAGCTGTGGCTCAGGATGATTTTTTATCCTTGCTATCTACTCAATGATGGCATTTTTTAACAAATATTAATTGCATGGTTATTCATGATTAAAAATAGATTTTTTAATCGGAATATAGTATCCATCCGTGATTTCAATATAGATGATTTTACTTTTCTCTTTGATATTACTGATAAAATAAGAACTTTGAAATCAAGAGAACGTGGAGAAATCGCAAAAGGCTTAATTCTCGGATATATTTTTTATGAATATAGCACTAGAACCCGGTTAAGTTTCGAATCTGCTATGTCCTCCATTGGGGGCAGATCTTTGGGAATATCTGACGTGGATTCTTCATCTATCATGAAAGGCGAAAGTTATGCTGATACCATTAAGACCATCTCATTATACTCAGATATCATATTGATACGTCATCCTTCCGATGGTTCTAGTAGATATGCTTGTGAAATATCAGAAAAACCTGTGATAAATGGGGGAAGTGGTAGCGAAGAACATCCTACTCAGGCTATGTTAGATATTTACACCATATTCAAAGAAAAAAAAAGAATTGATGGTCTATCTATCGGAATCATAGGAGATCTAAAGTATGGCCGTACGGTATATTCTCTTATCTACGCCCTATCTAATTATAAAGTCGAAATTCATCTTGTTTCTCCATCTATACTACGGATTCGAAGTGAATCGATATATGATATCTCCACTAATGTAAAAATGTATCATCATATTGAATTATCTGATGACTTGTTAGAAAAATTAGACGTTATATATGTAACACGTATTCAAAGAGAACGATTTCCGGATCTTCAAGAATATAAAAAGATTCAAGGATTGTATACTATTGATGAAAATATCTTGAGAAAGTCAAAACCTGATGTCTCTATTTTACATCCGTTACCTCGAGTTGATGAAATATCTCCATCAATTGACAATACAGTAAATGCTCTTTATTTTAAGCAAGCTGCTTATGGAAAAGAGTTAAGGGCAGCTTTATTGTCCGCACTACTACACGAACAACCTTTTTGATCTAAAAAATTGCTTCTAGCTAAATTAATTTATTATGATAATGATACTTTTTGTATTAAAGGATTAACCTCAAACAAGAATACCATCGTTTCTTCCTCATGTCATCACCTGGAGGGCTCATTTATCGGGGTAATATTATACACCTTCAAATGGCGTTTGACTCAAATAACTAATTCATATTAATGGACCTTATTGTATACCAATAAATAGAATTTATCTTATATATATTAAATGAATGCAAATGCATGATGAACAACGGTCTAATTGTAATGGCATGATTCTGATATCTACCTTCTCCGATGAGCAATCTTTAATCAATCTGTCTAAAACACTTGTAGTGGAAAAGAAATTATGTGCGTGCGTAAATTATACAAGAATAAATTCTTTATATGTTTGGGAATCTGAATTAAAACAAGAAGAAGAATTTATAGCTTTTTTTAAGACCACATCGAGTTGTATCCAAACCTTGAAGGCTGAAATTCTAGCCCATCATCCATATAAAGTACCTGAAATTGTAATTATTCAAATGGATGATGTTTCATCGAAATATCTCTCATGGATTATTAACAATACATACAAGGGTGATCCTAATTCCCAATTGAATTGATAGTATGTTATTGAAATTTTTCTACATCTCAGAATTCAAAATCTGATTAATGGATTTTATTTTTTATACTTTAAATCAAATATAATATACGCATATTGAAAGTATTTTTTAATTGATTCATTATACATCATTGTGTTGTATAAATCCACATAAAACTTCAATTTATTCGATACCGCAGCAATGCAATTATTCCCCCTAGTGATGACACCCTTAAACCAATATCAGTAGTTGAATCCGTTGCATAAATTTTTACGTTATTAGATTCCATATGGTTTAGTAGTCTTATGAACTCGTCTTCTTTTATTTCTGAAAAAACCTTATCAGAATAAACCAGCGAATCAATGGCATTTAATGAATTAGCATATTTTATCTCTTTTATTCCCATTGCGTATTTTTTTTCTCCGTTGCTTATTTGTTGCATCAGTCTATCTAGAATCGTAGAAACCATGGCAATTTTGCTACTGGACATAAGCTCTTTCATGGCTTTTGATCTCAAAAATACATAAATCCCGTCTTCACCAGCGGTTTCTATACCATCCGCTATTACCAAATCTTTATCTTGATAGGTTTCGTTTTTTTCTTTTAGATAATTAAGGAATCTTCTCTTTGTCTCTCCGGGGCCAAATATTACTATTTTAATTCCTTGTTCTTCCAAATAAATATCTAAGGCAGTTCTTATATTCTCAAAATAGATCTTATTACTTGACTCATTTCTTTGATCAGTAACGTATCTTTTGCCGCTCTTTCCGGATTGTATGTTAGGAGTTATTTTCAAATTAGTTCCAGTTAATTTTGCAATAGCTGTCTCTTGTGAGTCTATTGAGATCAATAAATATTTAAATTCAAGAGCCGATTTCGATAATATTTTTATGTAGTTTTCATTCCAATTTGATTTTTCTAAGATGATCGTATCATTGATTTTTACGTTAATAGAATGGTGTAAACCCTTGGGTATATTTTCATTGTTTGAAGTGATTATTACTCCTGATATCCTTAACCTGTCTATTGCATCATCAAAACCAATTTTTTCTATTCTTAAAATTATCCTGATTTTAATTCTTTCTCCTCTATCTGGTCTAGCATATTCATTATCCTGTTTAATTACCCTAGTAGTGTCGGCAATAATGCTGTCTCCTGTATCTATTACTCTTCTTAGACTAAAAAGATCATCTGGTTCTTCTAAGGTTATTACTATTTTGTTTTCTGAGTCCTTTACTTTAGTGAATTTCATTTTTATTGTATCCTATATGACCCATTCTTCATCTTGTTTCTGAGATTTCAATAGCATTCAAACCCGATTTTGGTTAAAACTCCTGATTCCACCGATTCCACCAAATTGACTAGTGCGCTAGGTGATGCTTTGCTTATAACTTTTCCATTCTTGCTTTTTAATTGTCTGCATTTCAAAATGGTATTTCCAGTTTTCGATGAACGGATTATTCCAAATATTTCTTTTGAATCTACAAATGTAATTTCTTTTAATTTTTTTATCGTGAGATTATCTACTGCTTCAAATATAAATATCGCCTGGTCCTTCGTCTCTCTCAGGCAATGTGTCTGGATCTTTATCATAATTACTAGGAATAAATGATTTAAAAGTGCTGAAAATTACAAATTTTCTAAAACTTTTCAATGATGATGTAGTTTCTATGTGGACCACTACTATTCTACATTATGTGTTATTATTACAATGAATATATGTATTGGAAATCTAATTCTAATTCTAAATCTAAATTTTTAGAAACAATCACAGATCAAATAGGACAAACTCTTTACTCAAGATCTACTTCATCTACTCAGTAGGGCTTTTCATATCATTGTTTGTCCTTACTATTTTC
>DATEOO010000045.1:0-4260 GCA_035274085.1 Candidatus Nitrosocosmicus sp. | reverse complement strand
AATTTCACCGACTACTTTCAAATACTGGCCCAACATATTTATCTTTAGAAATCAAGATTAAAAGCCTCATTCTAGACGGCTTTAGCAGAGTTGTTGACTACGTTTGATTCTGCAACTAAAAGATTGTTTCTACAATTATGTAGTATCAGCAAAATAATAAAAGCAATAATAAGGGTTTTTGAAGAAAACGTAATAATCGAATAATATATAGGAATGTTATGAGGAGAATTTGCTTCTAACAACGCAGCTGTAATAGATAGAAAACAATTGACCACTATTCCTGCAACTTTTTAATTATCATATTGTGACCAAGCGAACTTTTTTTGACACCTACCATCTATCAATTTAAAAGTAAAAGTGAGGTTTGCTGGCTATGGATTAAAGCATGACCCCACTTTTACTGATGCGTGCCGATCCTACTAGCTCAGTTCGTGTTTTAGAGTAATTATTATAGTATAAAAGCAATGATCATTCTTTCTTCAATTTGCTGCCATATTCATCAAAAACCAAAAGGTTGCAGGATGATGAACGAATCATTTTTACTTAGTTCTTTCAAATAGCTAAATTAAGTATAATGCTGGTACAATAATCTAAAATAATCCATACAGACTATATGGCTCATTGGTAAGCCTTCTTATATGAGGAATCCAAAACAATATTTTGGTATTTGGCATTCCGTAAGTTGTCATGTTGAATCAATAAGTAGCCTGGAGTCAAAAAGTTACTTTTCTACAATCGTTTAATACATCATAAATCAAAAATATTCCAATTCCCTGTATAATACTAGGTTAGCCGGGTTTTTTAGATACCGTTGTTTTGTAAATATAAGATACGAATGTGCTGAATTTGGAAATCACCTACAGATTATATTTAAGAATCATTCAGTGAAATCTAATTCGAATGCAAAGAGGATTTAAGGTTCTAATTATTAGTGGTGCTCTTTTCTTTTCTTCAATAATAGTGCTATTTACTTGGGGGATGTCTTTTAGCGGAATGTTAATCCAGAATAATCCAAGTCTTTCTACCAATCAGATAACCCTTGATCCATTAACGGCATATAATTCTAGTATTTTCATTAATTCTACTGATAAACTGCTTACTATAACCATTGATTCTATAGATAATAATCAATTGGTGCTTAACGAATTGGTAACTAATCCGGAGGGAAAAATAGTATCCAATTCTACATTTCAGAAAACATATTTTTCTACTATTACTCCGAATTTGACTGGAGAGTATAATATCTCGGTATTTAACATGGAACATAACGACAAAGCCTCATTTTATCTATTTTTTGGGAATTTACCATTCTTAAAAGATAGTGGTGAAATAGACTTGAGCATTTTTGGTGGAATGATTTTAGGAATTATTTTGTTTATAGCAGGAATAATCAGTCTTATAATTGGTATAATTTTATATCTTAAAGATAGAAACAAAGAAAAATACCATGGTTTTATTCCAAGGTAGAAGATTCAAGATGCTATCTCACTGTTTAACTGATTTAGGGGGTTAAACATTAAGAAAAACAGCCGTTCTATGAGACACTGTAATAAGACGTTAGGCCAAGCACACAATACGAATAAATGGATAATTAGTTAAATAATTTTTATTATGGTGTATATTAAAAAAGAATAATTATCTAGATGAAGTTGCTATTACAAGCAAAAGAAACAGTAATTGGTTGATTATGAATTATATTTAATAGAGCAAATTCATATACTTGAGAAATAAAACAGAAAGATTCCATGTAGAGTTGGCCAATACAAAGTAAGCTAAATATTTTAGATTTTTGATTGATCTTATTACATGTAAAATTTAAGTATTACCTTTAAATAGAACTTTTCGTCATTCTTATGAATTACCTAGAACAAGGCAAATCTATTTCATAGTATCAAATTGATTTTGATAGAATAATGAGTTTAATTTTAGAATCTAGAATCTTTTTTAATAACTCTTGAATATTATTATTATTGGAAGATAATAGAATTTTGGATAGTATGTTTCCCTCCGATATACTTCCAAAAGTTTATCCAAAAGAACCGGCTCCTCAAGAAAAGGCAGAAATAGACGACGTCTTAAGTAGTAATATTTTTAATGTTATGCTAAATAGGCGTTCACAGAGAAAATTTGAGGAAAGAGAAATAGAGGATTGGAAAATAGATATAATTTTTGCTGCTGCCGACACAGCCCCGACTGCAGGCGGATTCCAAGGTTTCGAGATTTATCATCTCAAGGATACAATATTAAAACAGAACCTCATAAAAGCCGCTAATAACCAACCCTATGTAAATGCACCATTAGTTTTGGTATTTTGCTCTAACCCCACCCGGATAAAATTAAATTTTGATTCTGAGGTTCTAAATAAATTTTCTATTCAAGATGCGACCCTTGCGGCCGGCTATGCCCAACTAGCAGCCCATGCTTTAGGTTTGAGCTCCATTTGGATAGGGATGTTTAATGAACATTTATTAAAAGAAGTAGTCGGTACTGATTTAGCACCCTCCTCAGTTTTATGCATCGGATATCCGAAGAAAATGCTCTTTCCCAAACCAAAGAGAAATCTTACAGATCTAATACATACGGTCTAGATAAATGATATCCAAGTGCGGCTTTGATAGTCCTAGTATGGTATTACAATTCTTTTCTGTAATCTAGTAAGGGTCTAATCCTATATGAGTTATCTACCTTTTTTAATCCCATAAACCAAGCATGATGTAAAGTTAGAGATAAATATGAATTGAATAACAGAAGGTTTTACCAATTTTAAAGTATTTACCTTATTATTTAGAATGATCAAAAAATAGGATTTAAAAAATGGTATGAAGGTGGCAGTTTATTGGTTTTTGTAGATTGCAGTATAGGGTAAATCAAAAGATTCGTACAATTCTGCAACATCAGTATTTGTATTTCTGTCAAACGGGTTGCTCAAATCCAATTTATCTTGGAATATTTGTTTTGGTGAAGAATCGTCTGACTGTTTGCTCTTATCATTATTTGTTTTTAGAGGCTCATCTGATTCTGTTCCCTTATTTAGGTTTATTGGTTTGATAATGTGATCTTCTGGTGATGCTACTGCGGGACCTGCTGTTAAAAGGCTGTTAGTTTTACCTTCCACCCCATTACTTTTGTCAGCGGCCTCATCAACATTTGAAGAAGGAGAATCATCATCTTCAGATTTTATCCCTGAATTCTTTGATACTTTGTCAACCTTTGAATCACACGACTTTATATCCTTCGCGTCGAGATCATTAGATCCATTTGCAACCGCTTTACAATTCAAAAGGTCATCCAAAGCCATTGCCGAGGACACTTGACTAAGCCCTATTGAGATTGCTATGGAAAATACTGCTACTACTAGAACACCTGCGTTTTTTGTAGAAAAACTTTTAGTACTGGTCATAGACACTTAGAAATTGATTTTTATAATTTATATCAAATTTGAAGAATGTTGCAGTAAAAAATTGCTAACTAAATTTATTTATCTATTGTTCGTATGAAATATACCTTGGCATACCAAATTAGAAAGATGGTTCAGATTTGAGTCATGATACGTTGAATATTTTATATTATACTGCAATGTTATCATCATGAAATTGTTTTCCTCCTATTTTTCCCATCTAAATAAATGGCAAAAGCATTGCACTAAATAGAATTGCAATGTTACAGTAATCATAAATAGAGGCAATGATCTTAATAAATAAATCAACCCTATCGCTAGAAATTTACCTAGATTAGGATAAATACAAAATCAAATAAAATATTCAAATGACGCCATACTCAAATATTAGTATTAGCTTAGAGCACGAGAAGACTATAAAATTGAAAACGATAATTAATGAATTGTTTGAATCTGGATCAATTAATTCTAATGAGATAGAGGAGTTTATCAGATTTACATTATTTATTGTTTTAGATGAATACGAAAGGGATATCCCTTCATTGAAAAAATTTTATTCAATGAATTTAGCGAAGTATCTTAGATACAAAGGAAATCAAAAGCAGACCGGATGTTGATGATGCATTAATGAGATTTAGATGTTAAAAAAAAGCAACATTATCTCTAATAAATTATGGGCCGAAAGTATATTTATGCTTTTTAAAATTCAAGGTAAATGGGAAATTGGGACCTATGAATTAGCTCAGTAATGAAACACAGTATCACCAATGGTTTTCTTCCAATCAGAGCGGATCCCCGGTTTTCCCTTTAATTTTTCCACATAATTAAATGCAGAAATTCCCGCAGATGCGCCGTCACCACAT
>DATEOO010000044.1:0-2324 GCA_035274085.1 Candidatus Nitrosocosmicus sp. | reverse complement strand
AATGCGTAATCTAGGTTAAATACTCTAATGATTATTTTGTGAATTAAGAGTTGTTTTTTGTTGAAAATAACTTAATCTACCCAATCCAATCTTCGGGCAATACAAAATCGAGATTTTCAATGCCATGTTCCTCAAGTGCATTTTTTACGTCTTCGTGAATCACAATACCGTTTACAGATTCTTTTAAGCGAAACATACGTTGTCCATTTATTTTGCTATTATCAATGGATAAAGAATCGAAATCTGTATCTATTTCAGCATTGCCGCCATGAGCATTATAGTCTGATTTATCAAGATTTGCTGCTGCAACAAGACCAATAATATTAATCACTTTGTAATTGGTATAATCTATATTTTTTTCTGTGTCGCGAATGGTTGCATCAAAACATTGAAAATTTTCAATTCCGATTTTATGTAATACGCTTATCATTTCATCGCTAAATAATAAAATACCCGAATCAAACATAGGCATCATCAATCCAGGATTGTTTGGGTCTAATTCTACTAGAATGGGGGCAGGGATTTCTTTCTCAATCTTTCCTCCCAACATCCAATTTACTCCTTCAAATTGAGGCCATGATTTCAAAGATGCTGGCTCATCTTCTTCTAAATCCAAACCATAACATTCAAGCATGTAATATTTCATTGTTTTTTTTAATGATTATTGTAATTAGTTTATCTTATTTACTATCTGGGTATTTTTCCATTAATTGTTTTGTATATTTATGTATCCTTTCAATATAACTGGAATATTCATCCTTCAAACCTTGCTTTCGTACCTCAGATGATTCGTCACATAATAAGCTTTCATATTGTTTTATTTTAATGGCTGTACGTTCCCGCAGTTTATTTAGCTCTTCCAATGACACTTCGTCAACGGTCGCTCCATACAAATCGCCTGTTAATCTCATAAGCCCTATGCCAATTTCGAGCGAACGATCTTGAAATTCATCTATATCCATTTCTTTTTGTTTTATTTAATATTTATTTTTCACAATAACTCTAACACTCTTTAGCCTAAACAATCGATATAATATAAAAAATTAAATTACCTTTTTCTTAATTACTTATACGTATAACTCAAGCTGGAACAAGTAATGTAGATATGCTTAAGTCTGTATTTATTTTTCGTGTAAATCCATCATGCCAGAAAAGCCAAAATCCATCAGGTGCTACTCTGATTTTTTTTAAATTTTCATAAAAGCTGTTTATTGCTTTCCAATAATCTTCGCCTTCCTTAGAACCCAATAACAGTCTTTTCATTTCTTTGTTCTCATATTGTTGTCTAAAATCTATTTCAGTATCAGTAAAGTCCCTAACTGATAATACCGAGATTGTTCTGAAGGTATCTAAGTCAAATAGTACTATTCTGAACTCAAATACTGTTTCGCCTAAATCTGTAGTTTTGGTTAGTATCTCATCATAGGAAGGCATGATGCATCGGTTGTTTTCTATGTCTATTACAGGTTCAAAATCATTAATAGAATATTGTGGAGCAAAAGGTATTTCAAACTGTTCTACAGTGTAGCTTTTCATATTCAATACAGAAAAAAAATGGATGAATATTTTTTTCTCTTTTATATATTTATGACTCATTTTGTAGAAGAGTAAGTTACCATCTTTTCGTATGGCTAAATGGCTGCCATAAATATCTAGAAGTACACGAGAGCTGACTGTAAATGTATCAAGCGAAATAACAGATAAAATTGTTTGAGACGATTCATTGCTCATTACAACATACAAAAGAGATTTATCTAACGAAAGAACAGCTTGTGTGTTTATTTTTCCTTGTAGTTTTATTTCAATTATCTTTGTTTTCGTTTCTGCATCATAAACACGAATCCATCCCTCCCAATTCATGACAATAAATTTTGTTTCCGTATAAAATTCTGAAAACACAATCTTCTCATTATCCCCATTCAATAGAAAGTTCCAATGGTTTATATATCCTTCGGATTTTAATACTTTTACATGGTTTACACTTTCTTTTTCGATAATGAGTTTGTACTTTTCGTGTAGTTTCATACTATTCTTTTTATTCTTCTTTATTAGATGGGTATTGTCCTTACAAACAGCTTTTAAAATGATTTGTTTTTAGATAAACCCAAATTCAGCATTAGAAATTGTTATGATTTTTTTCACGCAGATTCAACTGAATTCTTTGCTGTGTTGTGAATTTTACTCTTCATGCATTTCTTCGCAATAATCCAAATACCACTCTGTTAATTCTTCTGATATCGGCTTCATTTTTTTAGCGAGTACTTTATGTGTATATTTTTCTTCTAACAGTGGAATTAGATTTTCTTTATTGAATACATCATGGT
>DATEOO010000043.1:0-7182 GCA_035274085.1 Candidatus Nitrosocosmicus sp. | reverse complement strand
ATCTATGGCCATCCAAATCCTTTATCCTATGAACCTAGACCCAATCAATTAATTGATTCAATACAAAAACTGCCTGATAAGGTAGATATTACTTTTACAGAGAGGCCAGAATTAAAAGCTAGCAGTATACGTGTCATGAATTTAAATAATGAGAGGATAGACAATTATGATCTGAAGATAGCAGGATCTGATAAATCACTATCTGTCTCATTAGATAAATCGAAACTAGTATCTGGTGATTATACCATAAAGTGGTTAGTCTTTTCTAAAGATGATGGTTTTATTACTAAAGGATCCTATATCTTCTCAGTTGGTAGAACTATAAGTTAGAGTAAATAATGATGGTAACATTTATCATAAGGATAAAGTCTCTTTAAATTAATATCCATGAGTATGAGACGATATCTGATTATATTAAGAGGATCGCTGTTCAAATTAAAAGGAAAAAACGATAAAGAAGTGATATGTATATTGATAAATTGATCAGAATGATAGAGAGTGAAACTTCTTTAACCTACTATCTAATTTAGAGATACAAAACTAACATTTTTCTTTGGGGTCAAGACATTGTTAATATTAGACCATCTTCTTTGAATTTTATTCATATGATAAAGGACTTCACAGAAAAGTTCAGTGCAAAATGAAGGATTTGAATCCACTCACCGGTCCATTGCAAAAGTTCGAATTTATTTCTAAAAATAACCTTCGATCCCTTTCATTCATGATAGACTACACGACTTTAGCTTGCAGTATTAAACTAATATAATAAAAACAACACAACAATAAATTTTTTAATGAACTGGAAAAATAAGCTTATTGATGTTTGTAGATTATTCTTTTGAATCGGTAAAAACTACATCATACAAATGACCATCAGCTTTGGCCATAGACAAGACTTTATTCATGCGGGTTATTGCCTCTGGATTATCAAGCCTCTTATCAAACGCTTCTTTACCCTTGTACTGGACGTAATTTACTACCTTTTTCATATCCTGGCTCTTATGAATACTTGCTGATACGTATCCATCCTGCAAACTCCATACTTTCTTAGTGGTTTCAACTAGTGCATCTACAAGTTGTTGTTGTTTTGACGGATCAACTGTGAAAACATTAATCAAGGTGATAATATCCTTGTCTACCTTTATTTTGGTCATAATCTCTGATATTGCTATTTACAACCAATAGAATAAAAACTTAAACCTAAAAAGAAATGTACTATCTTTTCATAATAAGCATAAGTATAACCATCATAGGAAAAATCAAATGACAAAAAGATTATCTCCGTAGACAGTGTTTTTTGGTAAACCTATAGATAATAGAAAACAACCATGTAAATCTGATTTCCGGTCAAGAATCTGTTGTTGGGTTGAAACTAACGGTTAATTTAGTCATAAATAAATCCATGAATCAAAGAAATATTAGTTACTTAGATATTCTCGCAGGTTTCATTTACAACAAAATTACAGATCTCTTGAATCCGATTATTAGTATAAAGAAAATAGAGTATAAAAATAATGGTTTGCTAAGAAAGCGCTCTTGAATGTCCTAATAGTAATCACGTTTTTGTTTTGAGTCGACTCGTAAGTTCTTTCGTAAGCATCTAGGTTGGATATGGACATAACCTCTTTGGATCATGATGGATGAAAGGAACAGAATATGCCTTATTGTACGTAGTATACTGTATGCATATATTTTACGGTTTGTTGATCCAAGACGTTCCTGAGATGAATTTCTTTTAGGTAGGAGCAAAAGAAGCCCCATCGCAGCCTGAAAATGGATTCAAAAAACCTGATCCTCTATTGATATCATCGAAAGAAAGTTGGTAAACTATCCTGCTATTGGTTTTGTTTAATCCTATTTAATACAGCATGGTAGTCTGTGAGTGGTACAATCTTTACAGTATTAAAGGAGGATATACCCGATTCGATACAAAGCTGTTCTATATCATGAGCACTATTTGATTGAACGAGGATGACCCATTCATGTTCTAATACAGACATATAAAAACCATTAATTTCCTGGACTCCGTATTTAGAAGCATTTGAATTTAGTTTATTATAAATCTCCATAAAAACCTCTTTACTTTTAGTATTATTGAGCGGGCAAGATTCAGGACTATGAATAGCAAATATTCCAAAAAGTTTTTGAGATGAACTCATAGATTCTTTAATATCCTTGATATATTTAAATTAGAACAATTGAATGGCTCATAAGTTATTATAATAGGTTTCACCCATAAAGTTGATGACTTCGAATAATTTCATCCCCATCAGGAAATCCTGAAAAAGGAATACGAGTATCAATATATTGTATTAAAAGCACAAAACTATTGGATAAGGTATTATCTTCAAATGGTAGAATAAATTGTTATAATTTAAATATCCTTTAGACGAATCATTTAAAGATATTATGGGTCACAGATTTCAATGGATTCTCAAACACAAATTTATCCATTCACTAGAGCGGTGAGCGTTTCATACTATTCCATCTAAATTTTCTATGACTACATCGAGACAGGAATGTGATTTCTAATTCGAAGTCTTGGGTTCAGCAGACATTCTATTAAGATTATGTGATAACGCAGATTGAAGACAACTATTATAGATAGAATTTTCCCATCTCGATATTCTTGCTTAAATAACGATAGACGTTATAATGAATATATGCAAATCACTGATGAACTATCAGATTCAGCTATTGGACTTTTAAGAGGTAAAAATATTGCTTTTGTAGCATCTTTAATGAAAGACGGTAGTCCACAGATAACCCCCGTTTGGATTGATTTCGATGGACAATTAATATTGGTTAACATCGCAGAAGGTAGAGTAAAACAGACAAATTTTAAACGAGATCCAAGAGTAGCCATCTCTATAATCGATCCGACAAATCCGTATATTTTTTTGGATGTCTATTGAAAAGTTATAGAACTTTATTATCCTAATGATTGGATTACTTTGTTGTAAAACCGGAAGGGTATGAAGTGCGGATTTGAACCCGAAAGCACACGCTGAATCCTTTGACATGGAGATATATTTAAATAAATAACCTCGATAATCGATAAAATGGTAAATTATTGTTTGGTTGTACCTTTACTACCAGGAAAAATAGAACTAGCAAAGAAGTTTGAAGAAGAAAATGGTGGTCATGGCAATGAACATGATGAATTTTACATGATTGCAGGTGTGACTCGTGAACAGGTTTGGATTCAGCATAGTCCACTAGGTAGTGGTGCCCCTGATCTTGAAATAGTTAGTTTAGAAACGGAAGATCCTGCAAGGACTCTAAAAGAATTTGCTACATCGACTCTTCCCTGGGCTATAAAGTTTCGTGACTTTGCAAAAGAAGCATTTGGGTTAGATTTTTCAAATGGGCCTCCACCTCCTCTAAACGAGTTACTAGTTGACTGGAATAAAGACAAGTAAATAGAAAAGTATTTTGGATTTCAATCTTTCGTGTTACCGCAGCATGAAGGATCAATGTCTTATTTTGAACACCTCTTGCGGCTTTGACAGGTTCGAATCCAATTGTTTATTGATGGAGAAAGAGAACGCGCAATACCTCAGTTACTATAATTGCTATTCTCCAGAACTACTGGGAACAAAACCATGAAAGGGTTTCATACACAATAAATTTGGTGTTATTATTTACCATACTATAGAGACTCATGTTGAAACCTTAATACTTTTGAAAAATGTGTTCTATCTTGATATGCTATATGAATTGATTAAATTAAATTCAAAATATAAAAGGTAAAAATAGAAATGAAAATATTATATCGTATTTCTTATTTTGCTTATCTTGTTTTGAATCTACCTTTGTGTTGTTGAATTGATAGATCCTGATGTCATATTTTCGCCGGTCATATTTGAGGAACTAGCATTCATCGTGTAACCCTTCTCATTCTCTGTTGTCGTTGGACTTCTAGCTATTGCTGCTGATGTAAAAGTGCTGGCTATTAAAGAAGCTATTGCAAATATAGTTACGATTGCAAATAAGTAGATTTTGTTCATTGCATATTACTTTATAACTTGTAATATTTATTTATTATCCAAAATATACTATATTTTTCGTATATATAGATTATATAGTATACTAAAATTACAAAGATCTTGTTCAATAAATAACATAATATTGAATAAATACGCTGCAATTCTTATTTCAACCTGACCCCATAAATGACTATGAGTTTAACCCAATTCCAATCGATATTCATTTGCGAATGAATAAGATTGCTACTGAAGAAATTCTAGATAATTATGCAATAAATGATGCAGAATCTGTTATTGATTAACAATCGATATCTCATTAACAAATTAAAATTAAAACAAAGAAGTGGAGTTTGATATTCCTCATTATCACTATGATGGATAGGGAGAAATGTATATGGTAAATGTTTTTGATTCATAAGCATCGATATACATGGAAAGCGGATGTTCTTCCATATAAGAAACTGGGCGCAAGTTCTTAACTCCTATCCCTATGTTACCTGGAGCCTGAACTGTATATTTAGTTCCTAATCCGGAGCCTGTGGCGCAGGGCGGCGACGCATCTGTGTTATGTTCCTTTCCATCTATTATAACGGTTGAATCTACACATACCTCAAAATAAGAGGCTTGTACGCCGTTGTAAAAACCCAACACTTTTGTAATGACTGTAACATAACCTTTGGCAGGAATATTAGTAGGTACATTTCCAGGATTAAGAGGTGTTTGAGGATTTGTATTTGGTTGTTTTGGAATTCCTTCTAGCTGGGGATTGCCACCGCCAGGAGTAAAAGGCTTAGATGGATCGTTTAAAATGGAAGGAACCCTAAATTCAGTCTGTCCAGGGCCGGGCTTTAGTGTAGATGCCGAATCAAATGATTTGATAGAAGTAGTTCCTTCACTATTGGAAATAGCAGTACTAGTATCACTGTTAATTGATGGGCTAACAAATGCATTTTGGTTTGAACTGTCTTGGTTGTTTTGTTGCTGTTGTGGTTGTTCGACCTCCTGCTGTTCTTGAGATGGTGATTGTGTAGGGTTCTCTTCGTTCTTAACAGACGCCTCAGTGTTTGATTGCGATGTTGATGTTGGTTCAGTAGGACAAACTTTTGGGACGGCACCTTGGTCGTTGCTATCAACAGATGGACATGGATATTGACATCCATCTTGGCCTATGTATAGAGGGAGTTTAGAGAGCTGAGTCATATTAGGACAATTGGTATTTTGATTAGTTGAGGAAGCATCATCATTATCATCATTTCTATTTGAATTATCTTCGGACTGGTCTGAATCTGAATTTCCTTGTGATAACTCTGACTCACTGTTTGTTTCATCTGGACCGTCTTCGTTTTCAGATGAGGTTTGTGTTTCTTCCTGGTTAATGTCTTCTTGTCCGGAGGAAGTAGCATGTATCCAACTTTGCGTTTGTAATGTCAATGGTGAATTAGTAGTAATTAATAGAGTGTAAAGAAATGATATTGAAATTAACAAAAGTAGATAGTTAATGTGTTTCATGATAAATACCATACAAAGTTGTTATTAAAGAATTTGTTCAACAAGATATTTTGAAAATTAATGAAGTAATTTGTTCTCAATATTTTCATCACCTAGATAATTATCTTTTCTCTAATTTTTGTCTCATTCATGTTTATTATAAAAAGAGCCATGCTGATTTGAGCAAAGGACTATTAGATTCAAAATAATACTGCTTTAACATGTTTAACTATTTCGTTTTTTCAATATTAATCAAAGAGCTAGCGGGTTCAAATCATGCACTTCTTACTATTTAAGGGATTTGAACCCGAATATCGCTTTGCTTTAGCAGTTCAAATCCCCTTGATTATAAAGAATAGTGATCATTCTCATTTTAAAAACCGCTTAGTGGTGACATTCAGGTTAAGAGAAGTAAAATACTATTGGATGATATGCTGAAAAGATGTATGTACACCAAACCTGATTTATAGTTATAATTGTCTCAAAGACTATTGAAGATACCATCAAAAAACTCATGTTAAGAGTTCTTTTATTCTAAAATCATTGTTTGTTTATATACTAGAAGTCTATTGCCATTGTTATTGTTAATGCTTTTAATGAGATTTAAGGGAGAGCCCTCAATAATATTAGGTATATTTTTTGGTACATTGATTATTTTGTCAGCATATTTATCGTCATTTGGTTCATCTGTGTTTTATGATGCATGGGCCCAATCAGATATTCAAACTGTCAAATATAGAAATCTAACTCTAGATCTTGGTAATGGAGTTACAACTAATGCGCAGCTATCTTATCCAGCAATAGGTAAAGGACCATTTCCTGCTGTATTGCTTGTTCCTGGGGCGGGACCAGCTGATATGAACTACACAGCAGGGGATAATGCTAAACTATTTTGGCAAATAGGTCAGTTTTTATCAGAAAGAGGATTTGTTGTTCTCAAATATGACAAGAGAGGAAATGGTGAAAATGGCACAATTATCAACAATAATTTATGGACAAACATGACATACAACGACCTAAAACAAGATGCAAAGAAAGCTGTAAGTGTTCTGATACAACAACCCGAGGTCAATACAAAGAAGATTAGCTTGATAGGGCATAGTGAGGGAGGTGAAATTGTTACTAGACTTGCTACAGATAATTCAACTACTAAATTTGACAACATTGTGCTTATGGCTCCAAGAATTGAGAATCCACGTGCTCAGGCATATTACGGATTCGTTGAGTTTCCAGTTGAATATGCTAAACAAATATTGGATAAAAACCATACTGGATCTTTTTTATTGCAGGAAGCATTGCGCGATCAATTATTCCAAAGCTTGGTTGGCGGCAATACCAGTTTAATTCACGCTCCTACTATTACAGACAATAATGGTACTAAACTTTTAGATTCAACATCCAATCCGAATAAAGATAGAAAGGTAAACATTCTTACCGAACTTAAACCTGTTCTCGAGAAGAGATTTGAAAAGCTCTCTGAAGGATCAAAATGCGAGAATCCTATGGCAGGACCCTGTCCAATTTATTTAGCTTCGATTATTAAGTTAAATTCAACCTTGAGTATCATAGGAAATGTTCCCTCATCTACTGACATCTTAATACTCCATGGGCAAAATGATTCAGGCAGTCGAGTTCAACATGCATTTCTCCTACAACAAAAGCTATTTGAACTGAATCATCCTGATCATACTCTGATAACGTATCC
>DATEOO010000042.1:0-9242 GCA_035274085.1 Candidatus Nitrosocosmicus sp. | reverse complement strand
TATACCCATATTATATGACGGAAGAAACTGTCGTTCCCAGTCCAAGTATCGATCCTTTTTTACACTAAATCTAGGAGTGATGATCCCACATTTATTAATTTTAGCCAATAGTTGTATTCTAAACTTACCCATTCTCCCGTCGTCGACTTGTTCGAATTCGCCAATGTATCGTTGCTTTTGCATCACCCTTAAAACTTCACTTGAGAATTTTGATGCGGGCAAAACTATGCATTCTCGTTTTCTTCGCATCTCATTATTATACAAAGTAGTAAAGAGATTAGACAAAATATTTAATGCTGGCATTCTATAATCACCTACTCGTATTTCCTGAATCCTAAAGAGAAGGCAACTTCTCGAAAACATCTCCGACATAGCATAAGATCATAAGAACAAATCATTCCACTAAAGGACCCACACCTTTTGCACCATCGGGTACCTTTGCCGTGAGCCAACTTTTTCCTCCCAGTGAGGGCATAATCTCTTATTTTTATTTTCAATTGACTTCAACTCCAAATTGAGCCTTGAAGAATTCAATTGACTCATCCTTCGTAATTTTATGACTCTTGCCGATCCTGTGGGGGTTTCTCCTTCTTGAAATTCTGTAACCGGGTCTAGTCAATGCCGCACAGACGTCCATCCCGAATATACCAATATCAGGATTATACTTTGTACCGGGAATATCAATGTGTTCATGGATTCCAAATGATATATTACCATTGTTATCAAAAGATGAAGTCTTTATCACATTCCTCTTTGATTCCATTATTCGTCTTAAAAAGTTTGTGGCATCAGTTCGTCTCAAGGTAACCATTGCACCTATAGGTTCGCCTTTATGAATCCCAAAGTCTCTCACGCTTTTTTTTGCACCTCGCACACTGGGAGTTTTCCCGGTTAGTTCAGATAAAGCATTCTTAGCTTTTTCAACAGGGTCTCCAGATTTACCTACACCAATATTAATTACCACTTTAGATACATGAATCTCTTTCATCGGGTTATTCTTACTTTCACTCATTAACCAACACCTCTAATACAGGTTTTTCAACCCCTACAGGCATTACTATATCCACAGGCAACTCCACCGTTTTTTCATCAAGTGTTAGCACTACTCTTTTAGGTAGAGAAAACATACCATCCTTAATTTCTTCCACCTTTCCAATTTTGCCTGCGTTTTCACCCTGAACTACAAGGATATTACATCCATTTTCGAATTTTATATGTTGTTCTATATTTATTACAGGAATCGTTACCAAACATGAATCACCCACATTCATATCCTTATTATCCGAAATTAAGGTCTTACCATCGTGAAATCCATATTGGATCTTATTTCCTCGATAACTCACCTTACTTGTGATTTTTAAAAGTTTAATTGTCTTCTCTGTAGTTTTAGTAGGCACAAGTAATTTGGATCCTTTAGGTACCATTCTATATGCAATTCCACTTGGTACTATCTCTACAATATCCATAATTCCCACACCAAAGCGCCCATCTCTTCTGATTCTACCATCAACTTTAATCTGTCCTGAGTTTAATATCCTCTTAGCCTCAGCCATATTTGAACACAAATGCAAAACGTCGCGTATTAATACCCCCATGGAGTAGCATTCTGTTTTAGCATAAGGGCCAGGCCTAGGTGCAAGAATGAAAGGGGATTCTTTACGTTTGATATCCCAGAATTTAGGTGCCATTTGTCTTTTCAATTTAGTACTACCGCTCTTTTTTACCATTAATTTTCACTTTTTTCCTCATTTTTTTCAGGTGTATTCACTGTTTCTTTTCTTGATGATTTATTAATTTGTTCCTGATTTCCGATTTTATTTTTTCGATATTTGTCATCTAAATGTAATGAAGTTATACGAACGTTGGAGGCATGAATTTGAACTTTGACTTGTCCGCCCTTGATTTTTTCTCTTTGAACACCTTCAATACTTAATCTTCCCTTTACAGTATTTAATTTCTCTACTTTTCCTTCTACCCCTTTATATTCACCTCGCATGATTTTGACTGTATCACCTTTAACTACTCTCATACTCTTTGAATTGTGGTCCTTCCTGAGATTATTAGACAAATTTGAACATATATTATTTGATTTTCTTTTCATTTTTTTCACTTAAATAATCATAGATGCTAAGTTAGCAATTCTCGGCCACTTTTCAGCAGCTTCTGCAGCTACGGGCCCCTTCAAATCGGTTCCTTTAATTTCGCCTTCTGTTGTAACTAAAACCGCCGCATTATCTTCAAAAGATACCCTGACACCGTTCAACCTCCGAATTGGATATTTCTGTCTGACTATTACCGCTCCAAAAATTTGTTTTCTCAGTTCTGCGGGCCCTTTTTTTACTGTTACAGTTACAAAGTCACCGACGGCGGCGGCAGGTAGTCTTGAATGTCTTCCCTTATACCGTGTAACCTGAGCAATTTGAAGTATTTTCGCACCGGTGTTGTCTGCGCAGACGAGATTTGCATATAGTGGAAGTGCTCTCGTAACATATGGTCTAAATTCCTCTACTCCTCTTGAAGATACTGCTCTTGACTTAGATGACAAGTTTATTCACTTACCTCCACTACAGCAAACGAAATGGTTTTGGACAAAGGTCGACATTCTGCAATTTTGACTTTGTTTCCGTCAGTCACATCCATGCAGTCAGAGATGAAAGCATGGATTTTGGATTTGCTTCTTTCATATCTTTTGTATTTATCCACAAACCTAGAATATTCTCGCTCTACCACAACCATATTTTTTCCTTTATGACTAACTACTGTCCCTACTATCATTTTTCCTCTTAGTGAAAGTGAGCCGCAAAATGGACAATATCTGTTTGTACATGTTTTTTTTGGAGCTTTTACTTGGATACCAATATTCTTAGCCATGATAATCACTTTAATATGTTAGCTAGTTCCTCTGGTCTGCCTAATAATCGCTTGCCATCTATTATACATGTTCGACCATCTAGACAAATTTCATACTCACAAATTTCATTTTTTGGAATCCTTATGATCTTCTTGTCCTTTTTATTTGTCAAGAATATCATGTTCTTTGTTTCGTTTACAATAACTCCTACCCTGTTAGAATTATTTATATTTCTAGATTTAGTAACATTAACAATTCTACCGAAATACTCGTTTGATTGTATGATATTACAAGCCTGCATTTTTCATCTCTTCTCCCCAGTTCTTTCATTCATTAATGTGAGGATCCTAGCTATATCCCTTCTTTTCCATCTAATTACTCCAGCTTCTTTCTTTAAAGTTCCTTTAATTGACTCTGAACGAAGTTTGGCTAAATCAACCTTTAAATCACTTAATTTATCCTTTAGATCGTTATCGTTAAATTGTCTTAACGTTTTAGTCTTATTTCTTGACAATTATTTATTTATCTCCCCAGTATTTTCTAATATTTCTTTCTGTTGTTTTGCTTCACTAGAATCTACCAAATTACTTTCATCGGAGTCTGACAAATTCTTATTATCTGGTGGGTATTTTTGATTGTTGTGTTCTTTAAAGTTAGTTATGAGTTCAAATTCTGGTGGGGAGGCATTTTTTATAGCAATCTTCAGTCTAATCCCCATTATTCCCATTTTTGTTAAAACATGTGTAATGCCTTCACGGACGACTTTGTCAGCCATGTTGCCACTTTTTGGTATTATCCCAGAAGAATGTTTCTCAAAATGTGCCCTTTCACTACGTAACTTTCCGGAAATTGTCACTTCTACACCGAGAGCTCCAGCATTCTTTATGGTATTCACCGTCCAAAGCGCGGCTCGTCTGAAAGCAGTTCCTCTTTCAATGAGTTGGGCTAACCTATTGCACATTATCTTCGGATTTAATTCAGGTACTTCTACCTCAACCACCGAAATTTGTGGATTGGTCAATCCAAATTTTACTTCCAGCTTTGATGTAAGATCTCTAATACCGCTGCCTTTTCTTCCAATAACAAGTCCCGGTCGTGTTACATATAAGGTTAGTCTAGTTCCCAAAGGTGATTTCTGGATATCAGCTCCTCCAAATCCGGCATCCTTTAATTCCTCTTTTAGAAATTCATCCAACTCACTATTGCGATAATTGTTTTTTAACACATTTTTGATTGTATTCATTTAGGATGACCTGCCTTCCATAGCCACAATTTCGACATGAACAAGAGTATCATATTTGGGACTTGCTCTTCCCATAGCTCTGGGGGTAAATCTTTTCAATTTTGTTCCTTTATGTACGACGACGGAAATGATTTTTAGCCTGTCTAAATCCATTCCCTTATACTCTGCATTAGATTCTAAGTTATCTAGTAGCTTCAAAAACTCGAAGGTTGATTTGTGTGGATATCTACCGGAGCAAAAACCATCTCGAATATTTGATCGATGAGCTACTTCATTGTTGTATCTTCTGTATGGTACTGCTATCTTTTTAATTAAAACATCCTCTAAAAACTCCCTTGCTTTTTCGATGCTTTTGTTGTTTATAGATATAGCAATTTCTCTGGAATGCTTATGTGAGATTGATTTGTCCCTTATCGCTGCCCTCACATGTCTTGACTTTTCATATTTTTGAAATGAATAAGAATAATCTGGCATTTACATCACTTCAATGGAACATACAAGCTTGAACGTGATGAACCAACACCAGGTGCTCCATGTTGAACCCGCTTATTGGTGATAGCATATTCGCCCAAATAATGACCTACCATTTCTGGTTTTATTACATAAGAGACAAATTCTTTTCCGTTATGGACTAAAACCGTCAGGCCGATCATGTCTGGTAAAATAATCATGTCTCTTAGATGTGTTTTCAATTGACCTTTGAGTTTACCATCCCTTGCTAGTTTCAAATCTTCTCGGAATTTTCTCTTTTCGTCATTCATATAAGTAGAAAGCCTCTTGTCCAAGGAGCGTCTTTGCCTTGAATTTAACAGTGGCATGAGGGTTTCGATGGAAAGCTTTTGAATTTGGTCCCCTGAATATCCTTTGAATTTAAATTCACGCACCATTTTTTATAATCTCCTGCACATACTTATTAAGTCAGTTTTTTTAGCATAATTCTTCATATTTTACACCAAACCTAAATTAGTTGCGAGTTGCCTTGCGCCATCAACATTCTTGAATTTCATAATTGCTTTCTTACCTCTAATGGTATTAAATGTATTTACTTCGCTAATCTCTGCTTCGTAAATTATTTTCATAGATTTAATGATCTGACCTTTGGTTGCCTTATTATGGACTATGAAACTAAGTTTATTCTCCTTTTCTATAATATTAAATGTTTTTTCGGTCACATAAGGCTCGAGGATAATTTTGCTTGCAAGATCTGCATTGATCTCAATTTTTTTATTATATAAAACCTTATTCATGTCACGTTCTCCAGGAGAATATTTTTTGGAATTTTTAATTTACTTAATTCATCCAAGGAATTTTGCGAAAAAATAACCAGCCTTATTGGTCTTGCACCGGGTGCAAGGTCTAATACACTTAAATCCTTTACACTTTTCACACCAATTCCAGGAATAGATTTATCTAACTTCAACAACTCACATTCGGTATTACCTACTACTATCAATGCACTTTTTCCAACACGGTTAGGGCGCCCTCTTCGTTTTGCCTTGCCTGAACGCTTCTTGATAGAATGTTCGACTCTTTTAAGATCTTCTTCTAAACCTATTACTTTTAAAATGTCAAGCAAATTTTTGGTTTTGCCCACATTCTCAATATCATTAGTTACTACAATGGGAAAAGATGTTATACCTTCTATCGAATGACCTCTACTAGTTACCAGTTCGCTTTGCCGAGTTGACGATATAGCAGAGAGAAGAGCTATGTTATTTTCCTTCTTGTTTAGTTTTTTATAGGTTACCTTCCAGGATTCTGGTGGATGTGCAAGCCTGCCTTTTCGAACACCAGCCACTCCAGCAGCCTGCCCTGCACGAGAAAAGCCTTCGCCCTTAGCTCTTGCCAGTCGGGCGATACCTAATCCAGTATTTCTAGATTCAGCACTGACGATTTCTCCGGCAGCTGGATACCTACCTTGTCTTTGAAAGCGGTGTGAATACAGGTTGACAAAGGCTTTCTTAATAATCTCAGGACGATATGGAAAATTAAATATTAATGGAAGATCTATATCTTCGATTTGGTTACCTTTTACATCGAATAATTTAGTTTTCATTTATACAATTACCTCCAGCACCTTCGGTTCGCTTATTTTTGATTGTTTGCTTCTTATTGGCTGTCTAAGCTTTACTAATCTCTTGGGTACGCCGGGTATGGTTCCTCTAATTATCATATAATCCCCATCTACCAACCCAAAATGTTTGAATCCTCCTTTAGGATTAATATTTACTAAATCAGTATTTTCGGAATTTGACATTACTAGGATTCTTTTGTTATATTCGGTGCGCTGGTGAAACCCCCGTTGTCCCTGTCTTGCAACAGTATACATTACGACTGCTGGTGAGATAGGGCCCAACGTACCCACTGCTCTAACACTTTTCCTTGATTTGTGTTGTTTCCTTTTAACACCAAATCTAGTAATTGGACCTTCAACGCCCTTTCCTCTAGTTATGCCATGAACATCGATATTCTGTCCTGTTTTAAATACATCAGTAACTCTCACTTCTTGACCTAGCTTGGATTTTAGGAATTCAAACTTCATCTGATTATCACCGCCCGACACTGGAATTTCATAAATGAATGGAACTTTCTGAGATATTCCAATTTTATTTGGAAACACCGCTACTACCGCGTTCAAGTGCTTTACAGATCCGATCATTCCTTCAGCTTTTCTTAATCCATCCTCAGAATATTTGGTTTTGTATTTTGACGATAAATCTTTAATGCTATCTTTGGAATATATATCAAATATTGCATGCTTACCATAACCGTCTTCAGAATAACCTCTAATTCCAACTATTTTTAAAGGAGGTAAAGATATTACTGTAGAATGATTCATTAATGGTTTACCATAATTTGGAGTTTTCTCCTTATCGTCAATTGTCATTACTTGAATTTGACCTACTTTGAATCCGGCAAACCCTACCAAGCCAACATTATCGCGACTAATATTTTTGGGCCAAGTTCTAATTCTAGCTTCTAAGCTTTGTGCTCTGGCCCTTGGTCGAAATGCAATGCTACCTCTCCGTGGTGTGCTATATTTTCGGTGACCCATAGATACAAAAAATTTTTCTGATCCCTTTAATAAGTTTATTATCGCAACCTGTCGGTCACATATCTGGAAAACAAATATTCAGGATAGACAAAACACAGTAAATCGACTCTTCTAACCTGACTGTTTGAGTACCTTGATTTGGAAAGAAATTATAGGAATAATACTTGGAAATCTCTATTTTCTCCTTTGGTAAGATAGAGTTCAATCCAAATTTAGGTGAACCAAAAACAACCAAGATTGAATCATTGTCTAAGCGTCTATTTACCTTGGAAAACTCATTATCATAAGGGTTAAAATACTTTGAATATTTGGACGTCAGAATTATATTTGGTGTGGGAAATTTTTCCATGATATTTTTCAATTCTTTTATTTGAAAGACATTGTAACCCCAATATTTTTCTGTTATAAAGTTTTTTTCAATGTCAATCGCATTAATATTATTTTTATGTTTTAGTAATTTTACGTTGACTTTTCTACCACTTTGTTTAAATTTTCCTTTGTATTCGATAGGATATTGTAATCCAACATCGACAAAATACGTGTTACGTCTTTTTTCCACAACACCAACCCTAATCTCGCCATTCTTGATATTACTTATTTCCACCCTATCTTTATGATGATGTGATCTTATTGGATGAAGTTTGCCAACATGTTTCAAAATATCGAGTTTAGGATAAATTTTTCTCCTTAAGTATTGAGGCGTATCAAGGTATTCGAGGATGGTTACCATAAACTGGAGATCGTCCTTGCTTGTACTCAATAGTTTATCATGATAAATATAGATATTATTAACTCTAAAAATCGATAATGCTCTTGCTAATTGGAAGATTTTCAGTGTTTTATCAATTTCTGTTGAAACATCATACAAGAATGAGTCTGGGATTGAAACATCAAATCTCAAGGAAGTGGAGATATCGTTCACCCTGGATTTAGCAATTCAGACACGGCTCCCTCCAAATACCCCTCAGATCCAAAAAAACTATACCTTAATATTCCCTCTTTATCTATAACTATAGAAGAAGGTGTTCCCCGTAATCTGTAAGTCTCAAAAGTCAATGCCGAAAATTCCTTATTCTGTAAATAATTTCGTACTTTGTCGATAAGTTCTGTTTTGTCTTTGTCAGAAAAGGTAGAAAAATCAGAAAAATATATTTCAATAAAATCAAAAATCATTTTGTCTGAAACTTCGACTGGCATTCTTATAACTTTATCAAAAGCTACAGGAAATGGTATCTTATAATATAACTTATTTGTATCAACCAACTTCCCGTGTTGTTTTAATGCCTTAAAAGTTTCGCCAATTACTTGATTTTCAGAAAGTAAAAGTTCAAGGTTTTCTAAGGTGTTTTTGTCGTAATCTTCAAATGCAGTTGCAACTCCCAACACTTTGACATTTTTATCCTTAAATTTTTCATAAAGAGAAATTGCCTGCGGAATTCCATATAAAAAACACCCTGGACAATTCACCTGAAATACTTCAATAACAACCACATTTCCAGCCAATTTATCAATATCTGTTGGTGTACCTTGCACCCATTTAGAAAGTTGCAGATTAGGTGCTTTGGAACCAATTTCTATTGCCATTAATAATCAATCTTTCAATAAAACAGGATTTATTTAAATTGTCGTGTATTCTATCAAATAGTATTCTGGTGATCTAAATTAAAGTAAGTCACGATTGACCTTCTTTATCTTGAACTTGTTTTGAATAATTTTCTATTTCTTCTAACGGCATCATTCGCAAAGTTCTTGATTTTGAATCAATCACAGCCAATCTTATATGTTTAGTACCAGTTTTTTCTTCGCTGACCATGAAAATAGATTCGATGGCAAGGACACATGCCTTATCGAGACTAATATCATTCCTATAATTCTTTTCCAAATGTTCAGTTACTTGTTCGCTCCCTGCACCAATTGCTACCGCATCGTACCCTATATAAGTACCACTTGGATCAGTAAGATACAAGCCGATTCCATTCTTGTCAACACCAGCCAATATCAATGCAACGCCGAAGGGCCGAGCTCCTGCATATTGTGTGTACTGTTGAGCCATATCGGCCAAGTTTTTGGCAACACCTTCAACGTCAACTACT
>DATEOO010000041.1:0-2066 GCA_035274085.1 Candidatus Nitrosocosmicus sp. | reverse complement strand
CTGCTCAAGAACAATTATTTGATCATGATCTTTATTTTAAATAGTTCTCATTAAATCAATAGTTTATCGTTTAATAGTCCTACTTCTCTTTATAATACTTATTCAAATTCACCTGATATATTGTTTATCTCTAGAATCAGTGTAATTTTAAATCCGGGCAGCGTTTACAAATAACATACTACTTCTGATGGACCAAAACTACCACGGATTTTTTACCTTGGATTATATCAATCAAAAAAAGATTCATAATGTAGCTGTGATCAGATTAAATTCTCTCTTTGGAAAAATATATTTTTTGAGTACTTATCCGGCAAGGATACCAGTTTGCAAAAAGTAAAAAGATAAAAAATTAGGTGTCCGTTTTAAGTACTCTGGTTAGTCTTATTCAGTTCTGCTATTATATCTATGTCATGCCTCAATGTAACTTCGGTTACCCCTGCCACCTCTGCAATCTTGTTTTGTGTAATTTCTTCATTATATTCTTTACATGATAAGTAAAGAACAGCTCCAGCCAGCCCCATTGGATTTTTCCCAGCAGAAATCTCTGTTTTCATTGCAAGTATCATCATTTTCATTGCACGTCTTTTTGCTTTCTCTGAGATCCCACAAATATTTCCTATCTTTATGATTTCCTTGAGTGCATCTACTTGAGGAACTTTCAGATCTAGTTCAAACATTACCTTTCTATATATCCTGGCTATTTCTTTTTCCTTGAGATTTGAGATTTTTGCAATTTCCTTTAGGCTCCTTGGTATTCCTAATTCTCTGCATGCGATATAAGATGCGACAGCCAAAGCCCCTTTTATTGTTCTACCCTTTATTAATTTCCGTTCCTGTATTTTCCTGTATAGATACGCAATTTTTTCAATTGCTGATTCAGGTAAGCCAAGCACATCTTTCATTGTGTAAAGTTGAATAAATGCAGATTGAAGGTTTCTCTTTGAAGAATCATTTGTTTGAGATCTTGCATCCCATGTTCTCCAACGACCAATTCTACTTTTCATTGCCAAATCGATTTGACGACCAGATGCATCTTTATCTAGTTTACCGATAACTGTGGAAAGACCACGATCATACTTTGCCAAAGAAGTTGGCGCACCTGTCCTATCTCTGAAATCTAATTCCTGAGGATTTGAAGTCCACTGTGACCTTGTTGATTCAGTATTGTCAATTATAACACTTCCACAGATAGTACAAATCAATTCACCAGAATTTTGATCGGTAATTATATTAGTGTGCTTGTTACATAAAGGACATATTACTGATAAATAGGAATTAATCAATTTTTGATTCATTTTATTTTTTTCCACCACATTTTAGTTCTTATAATAATGCGTAACCTTCATTTTATCGTTTCTGCCAGAATAATCATTAACTTATACATATTATAACTAAGAAAGTACAAGTTTTAAATAGAAGGATGTAAGATATTGATGCCTTTAGTTCACAAATGCTATAAATATTATATAATAGTCGCGTGTAAGGCTGTTTAATTATTGAGCATCATTGTATATCTACATCATATTTTATTGCTATTAGCATTTTCTGAATCCCTGTATAATCGATATTTTCAAACTCGCAAAAAACCAGTTTTACAACTTAGCTGCTCCTTTTCATTTGACTGATAAAAAAGACAAAAATATCAAAGCTTTGCGACAAATATCAAGCTATTCCGATCATCTCATAGCAGACTTTCGCATGTACTAAATAACCAAGATCTGATATAGAATTACAGAATTTAATTCCGTCCACATTAAAAAACCAGTGTATTGGAACAAAGATGCTCTATAGTTTTATTTCAAAATTTTAAGAATTGCTATTATTGATTCTCAAAATAGGCACATTGGAATAAAACTGTCCAAAGGTTAGGAACCGCCGGCTGATGATTTTGTCTATGTGGGAAATTTCTATAATATGCATATATTTGCATGGTCTTCAAACAAATCTTACGAAATTATTTTATATTACAAAATTATAGAAATGTTATGAAAGGTTCTCAATTTATTATTTTTGTTTTACCGTTGTTGTTGGTAGGGCTTCCAACTGTCTTTGCTCAGTCTAATAAC
>DATEOO010000040.1:0-9920 GCA_035274085.1 Candidatus Nitrosocosmicus sp. | reverse complement strand
TAAACTATTTTTCCAGGAATCAAAACCAATTTATCTAAATCTAGCATTTGTGATTCGCGTATCCCTCTATCAACAACCCTTGATAATTCTATTGCGTCCTCGTCAGGAGGTCCAGGTTCAACATGTGGAGAGGCAGTCGGTAAAACTTCTGCAGACATGATCAATGCACCTTTATTTTCTAATCCTTCAAATGGTTCGCCTGTTTCAACTTTAACACCTGCTATAACTTCGGTATTACCTAGCTTTACCTTTGCAGAACCAGAGGCTTTGTCTATTATTCCTACCTCTATTTCAAAATTTCTGTACGATTCAAAATCGCGACCATCCAATCTTTTCCCTCTTGACAAAGCTTCTAGCATTTGTTGTTTTCGTAATTGTTCAACTATTACTGTAGAACGTTTAGATGAGCTCATGCTTCTTCTTTCAACTCCATTTCATTACCAAAATATTTTTTCATTAGTGCTTCTTTTTGTATTTCATATACTGACTTGCATCCACTGATTGCTTTTTCTAGGCATTCACTAAATTGAGCTGTAGTTAACTTGCCATCCAACTGCAACAAAGTTACTTGTTCCAAATTGGGCAAATAAGCTACAGGCATATCTGCATCTCCTTCTTTATCTTCAAGATCATTAATATCTAGTACAATATTGTCTGATAACCGTCCAGCGGCACAAGCAGAAACCAAATCACGCATATTAATTCCAGCATCAGCTAATGCTACGGATGCTGCATTGATGCCAGCACACCTAGATCCACCATCGGCTTGCAATACTTCAACGAAAACATCAATTACTGCTCTCGGATAGTCACTTAAAATTAAGGAAGGTTCCAAAGATTCACGCATTACTTTAGATATCTCAACTTCTCGTCGAGAGGGAGCTGGATTCTTTCTGGTATCTGTAGAAAATGGAGACATATGGTATCTACACCTAAGAACACATCTGTCTGGAAGAGCCATATGTTTTGGATGGACTTCACGTGGTCCGTAAACAGCTACAATTATTTTATTCTTCCCGAATTCTATATAAGCTGAACCGTCTGCATTTTTCACCACGCCCACGGTAATTTTAATTGATCGTAATTCATCTATCCCTCTGCCATCGGATCTTTTCCCGTTTTCATCAATTAAAGCTAACTCTTTCAAATTATACACATCCTATTTGATCACTCTTGTTTTTTTTCTTTTTGATCGTCATCGCTATCGTTGTTGGATGACTTTTCAGAACTATCATTTCTATGCTTTTCCTTTGAACTGGAGCCAGATTTACTATTATTAGACACTGATGATTCGAAGTTGGGTTGTGGTTGTGATTCCGTAGTGGGTGATTCCGTAGTGGGTGATTCCGTAGTGGGTGATTCCGTAGTGGGTGATTCCGTAGTGGGTGATTCCGTAGTGGGTGAAGCATTCGTTGATTCTGGTTGTTCTGGATCATCAGGATCTTGAACATTTAGTAAAGTCTTGACTCGTTGAGTAAGATTGGTAGTATGAGACTCTTCCTCTACCATTTTAATAGCCTTTGCAGCCAAACTGAGACCATCTGGGTCTCTGCCCGTAACAACTACTATACCATTTTGACCAATTATCACTCTTGTTTGCGTAGCTTGTTCTATAGTTTGTATCATGGAACCCCGTTTTCCAATTAATCTTGGAACTCTAGTAGGAGAAATTTTTATGAATTCGCCGTAAGGGATCTTTCCTAAATCCTTATCTTGAACTGTAAGCATGGGATCCCTAGTTCTATCAAAAGATACTATCCTTGCGATAATTAAGTCGCCTATGCTTAGTTGTCGACCCATATCATCTTTGGCTGGTGAAAAATCTCGGCCAAAGACATCTTGTGCAGGCAAGTGAGCGAAAAAACATGCATTGATATCAACATCCCAAGATAGAGAAGATCGATCAATAATCTTTCCAATTACTAAGTCATTAACACGTGGTATATAAACACCCGATAAAGGTATGACTTTAACGCCATCTTTACCAGCTTCAGCAATTCCAACTCTGGTAGATACCAAATAATTACCACTTTTAACAACATTCATCAAAGGTTTATAATTACCCTCAATAATTTTATCTCCAGGTATAACATATCTCCTCTTTATTTCCTGCATTTTAGAAATTGTCTACCTCCAATAACAAAATAGACGTAAAATGAAATGTTTTCATATTTCTATATCTAATTATCTAGAATTTGTTCTATAATATAATCTGTAAGTAGTTATTCCTTAACTTGTGCGGATCCTTTAGTCAATGAACCTATACGTTCGAGAAAGTTCCCTTTCATACCGGCATTTATTTCTATATTTACTTTTAAAGAACCATCGGATAGCCATTCTTCAGAAGTTAGAACTCCAGAGCTTTTAATATAATTATAACTGGTGGAGGAAAACGAGTTTGGTATAAGAATAACAAGCTGCAACATTTCAGATTTTAATGGAAGAATTTTTCTAAGCGAGTCAACAATAGATTTGACCTGATCTTCGGCCTTCTTGAAAGGATCGATTGTGACTCTTACATCTTCTAATGCATTTTCTATTCGCTGAACAGGGTGAGGAAGTTTTGTTTTAGGATCTACAAAATTTTTATTTATGTATTGAACAATCTGTTTTCGCTTGTCCTCTACCATTTTGCGTCTTTGATCTGTAGTAAGATTTAGTTCTCCTTTAACTAATATTTGTTTAAGTATTTCATTAGAATCACTAGTTTTGAAATGTTTGTTTAATTTATCAACTGCAACTCGAGATCCTTTATTTGCATCGGAATATATTTCGTCTGAGACTAATACGGAAGACAGATCGGTTCGTTTGCCTAATTTATACTCTAACGCAGGATCTGGCTTTACTAAAATTTCAAATCTATCATTTCCAATAGTTAATTTTACAACAGTAACTTTTGAATCAGCCATATAATAGAAAATTAACTGTGATATATTAATATAATAATATGTTTAGTAGGTTGCAATATTTTCCAAATGATTCATTACATTTTTAATATACGTAAGATTAAATTTATTTGATTTGATCTCCATAGATTTAAAGGTTATTGAGAAACATGATGAAAGAATAACCATTAAATTTAATAATGTACCTCGTCAGTATGTAAATGCAATTAGACGGCTATCAATTAGCGAGGTGCCTACTTTTGCTATTGATGACGTAGTTATTCTAGAAAATTCATCAGTAATGCATGATGAAGCAGTTGCTCATAGGCTTGGTTTAATTCCACTAAGGACTGACTTGAAGAAATTTTCATTGCCTGAAGAATGCAGTTGTAAGAGCACTTTGGGATGTACTAATTGCAGGGTTTTATTGCAACTTGATGCAGAAGCTAATGAAAAAACTAAAACAATTACTACTTCAGAGTTAATTTCAGAAGATGAATTTGTAAAACCTGTAAGTCAAGATATTCCCATCATAGTACTTGCTCCTGGTCAAAAATTAAAGTTTGAGGCATATGCGAGGCTGGGATTTGGCAGGGATCATGCAAAATGGCAGCCTGCTACAATAGCAGTGGTAAAATATGGCGAAAATGAAAATGAAATTTTTTTAACTGTGGAATCTAATGGAGCATTAACTGCAGAGGAAATAATCATAGCGGCAATTGAGCAACTAAATAAAAGCATAAAGGATTTTGGAGAGACAATTAACGCACTTCAAGTACCAAACAACCTCTAGGTAAATTTATTTGGTACTTTATACTCTTTTAAGTGGAATAGCAAGTAATGTTTAACGATACTTTAATAGATAATACAGTTTGGATTCTACGTAAAGCATTTAAAAGTAACAAGGCACAGATTTGGAAAGCATTAGAGAAAGAATTTTCTAGCTCTAGATCAAACAGGAGACAAGTTAATATCCAAAGATTGGATAAAATTACTAATAATGGAGATATAGTTGTAGTTCCAGGCAAGATTTTGGGCAATGGAACACTGGGTCACAAATTAACAGTTTATGCATATTCATTTTCAGAAACTGCTATGAGTAAATTGCACAATGCAGGTGCAGAAGTTATTTCATTGCAATCATTAATAAGTAAATATCCCGATGGAAAAGGTGTAAAAATAATTGGCTAAGGAAACAAAGTTAGAGACAAAGCCAGAAGAAAGTCAATCTCAACAAAATAAGCTTATAGTAGTTGATGCAACAAATTGTATATCAGGAAGAATATGTTCGAAAGTATCAAAATTATTATTGCAAGGTAATAGAGTATCCGTAGTAAATGCTGAAAAGGTGATGGTATCCGGAAACAAGTATGAAGTAATCGAGAGTTATAAGAAAAGATTAGAAGTTGGATCTATCGTTAACCCAATTCACGGACCATTTCATCCAAGAAGACCAGATACCATAATTACAAAAATGATAAGGGGTATGGTGCCAAAAAGAAAATCCAGTGGAATGCAATCTTTTAAAAGATTAAGGGTTTATATAGGCGTACCAGATGAGTTAAAAAATTCACCAATGCAATCTTTTGAGGACGCAAAAATAACGAGACCTGAATCATTTTATATATCCATGAGTGACGTGGCAAAACAGATAGGTTGGAAAGGAGTAGTTCAATAATATGAATAAGATAGATCTTTATCCAGGACAAAGGAAGACATGTAGAGCCGTAGCTACAATAGTAAAAGGAAATGGAAAAATTAGAGTTAACAATATTCCTGTAGAAGTCATTCAACCAGAAGTAGCAAAGGAACTCATTTTAACACCTACTAACATAATTGGTGAACTAAGGGATAGAGTAGATGTTAATGTGCACGTCAATGGGGGCGGTTTTATGGGACAAGCATTTGCAAGCGCAGTAGCAATTTCACGTGCATTGACAGGAGAAACAAAAGGTGCAAAGGATCCGAGGGATCATCCATTTACAAGAAACATTAGAGAAGAAATTAAGAAAAAAATAACAGAATTTGATAGACATTTGCTGGTTGGGGATCCAAGACAAACAGAGTCAAAGAAATATGGTGGCCCAGGGGCAAGACGAAGAAAACAGAAATCATATCGTTAATTTTTTACTTTTGACATATTTTGATATCTTAAATAATACAAAAAGATATTAATACAATATGTCACACAATGGCATAGATATAGATCAGTATATTCTGTTGATCATATATCCCAGTATAGCATTTTTTACGGTAGGCTTTATTACAAGAAAAATAGATTTGAGAAAGACAATCACATATGCCTTACAAGCCATGATCTGTTTTTGCTTTTCGATTGGTTATTATATATTTATACCCTATGGCGGTGCCCAGGGTTTATCAATAATATTAGGATTGTTTGGAATTTTGTTAATATTTTTAGCAAGGAAAGAAAGAATTTCTCCAGTTACTACAACAGAAGAAAGGAATGAAAGAGGAATGAAAGAGGAATGAATCAAAATAGCTGGTTTTTTAGTTCTACAAGAGCAAAAAGATGCAATTAACATCCAGATTTAGAATAAAAAATATCAATAACATTATAGAATTTTTGAACGATGTACATGTTGGAAGATTAGCAACAATTGATGTAAACGGATATCCTCAAATAATTCCAATGAATTTTGTACATACGGTAACAGATCTAAGCAGTAAAAATTTTAGCATTGATTACAAGAGGCCAACATATAGAGGCGACAACGACGAAAGTGAAAATACAGACTATGATTCCAAGATAGTAAATAATATCTCTACCAATAAACCAACTCTTTATGAACATGCAATTTATATGCATTCTCATCACAAAGGGGAGAAAATTGAGAATCTCCTAAGAAATCAAAAAGTAGGATTTGAAGTCGATAAGGAAATCTGCTTTTTACCTTCATACTATTTTCATCCTACCGATGCTTCTTTTGCGGACACATTGTATACAAGTATAGTAATAAAAGGAAAAGCATCTATTGTGTCTGATAATCAAGAAAAAGCATTTGCAATGAACAAAATGATGCAAAAATATCAATCGGAAGGTAAGTATACTAAATTAAATCAAAGTGCAAAATCCATTATACATCTAACAGTAATAAAAATTAATGTTGATACAATTAATGGTAAATATAAAATCGGACAAGAATGGTCTGATTCCTTTAAGAAAGATATAGCAAACAAGATTATTCAGAAAGAGGGAATTACTAAAGCAAGAGAAATTTTAAAGAATATAAAAATAATCATACAAAAAAATGGTGAATTGGAATTACCAAATTCAGTAAATCTGGAGCTATAATAGAGGAAGCTCAAACCTGATAGAATTTGCCATTAATAATAAACAGGCGGTTAATTTTTCATACCGCAGACTTCGAAACTAAAAGCAATATATCCAATTATTGAGCTGTCCTTTCGAATCGGGAAAAAATTGTCAGTATATTTAGGCATTAATTCTTGTTTTAAAGATAATGCATCTTCTTTTGATATATCCAATCTTAACATATCTTTACCAAAGAGTAAATCCCATAAATCAATATCAAGAACATCCTTTAATGCAATAAAAGAAATAATCCTGTTAGTATTTGCTTTGTCCACAACTATGAAATAATTAAATTCATTCTCTTCAGAAAATGGATCAGGGACAGTAAAACTATCTATATTAAAATAACTAGTCAATCTTTTTCTTAATATGTGTGCTGAATAAGACATAATTGCTAGATCTGTAAGAGACAGTGCCTTTACAGTATCTAGAGTAGGCCCTTGAGTATTTAATGAAAGCATATCTAAAGTAATAATATACAGGATATTAATTATTTATGGAGAAATAGAAGTATTAACATAAGTTTAAAAATATAACACTTGCAAAGTGATGTAAGGTAAAAAGCCGGGGTACCCAAGCTAGGTAAGCAATCAAAAAATCCAGCCCTAAAAGGGGTCAGCCTCGAGATCTAATAAATGAGGAACTAAAGGATAGATAGCTGATGTCCTTCCGGACTCGTGGGTTCGAGTCCCACTCCCGGCGCCTAAAACAGGGAATCATACCATATTTTTAAATAATTTGACGAATAACATCATCTATCCAAAATGTCTGATGCGGTTGATCAAATTACTTCAGGATTATCTAGACCCTATTTTCGTAAAATCTTATGGAAGTTATTGAAAGAAACCAGGAAAATGCAGACACAATATGTAAGCACATTTTGACTGAACAAACCGAATTTAATATCAAGAATAGTACAAAAGAGGGAAAAATAAAAACTTTGGTATGGCTCTCAAACTTCTTTGAAGATAAAAAACGATACCAAGATATGGCCAAGGATGATATTTTATCATACCTAAACAACCTAAGAAAACCTCAGGAAGATGGAAATGGTTGGATTAACACTTACAATAATAGACAAATGGTTTTTCTAAAGTTTTTCAAATGGCTATATAATCAAAACGAACCAGAGCTAACAAAACGAACAACACCTTCATGTATGATTGGAATAAAAAGATTATCAAAGAGAGAAAAGACATCTTACAAACCATCTGATGTTTGGGACGAGAGAGATATCTCAGTTTTCTTAAAGTATTGTCCAAACAAAAGAGACAGATGCTATTATGCTATAGCTTTTGATATGTCAGCCAGGCCTCATGAAATCCTCTCCTTAAGAATCAAAAATATAAAATTTTGCATTACTGATGATAATAAACAATATGTAGAGGTAAAAATACCAGATGGTAAAACTGGCTCTCGTGTTATAGTATTGATGGATTCTATCCCATATCTGAAAGAATGGCTTTTAGAGCATCCTCACTGTTCTAATCCAAATGCATATCTATTCATAATAAAGAATGGAGCCAGACTGACATATGAAGGTCTTGCAAGTAGATCTACTTATTATGAAAATATCTATTATCCATCTCTTGTTAATAATACGTCAAGTATTGAAGTAGCGACCTCAGATAAAGCAATAATTAGAAATCTTCTTACCAAACCTTGGAACCTATATGTTTTAAGACATTCAGCCTTGACCAAAAAGAGTCAATTTCTAACTGAGGCTAATTTGCGGTCTCATGCTGGGTGGACAGCCTCAAGTAAGATGCCTCAAGTGTATATACATCTAAGCGGAGAATCGAATAATGCTATTCTCGAAAAATATGGAATAAGAACTAAAGAGACAAAGGAAAAAGAAAATATCCTGAAGGCTAAGGAATGTCCAAACTGTCAAGAGATCAATAAACATGAGACCAAATTTTGTAGCAGATGTAGGATGGTCCTGTCTTATGATTCTTATAATGAGGTAAGAAGTGAAGATAAACAAAAGATTGACAAGTTAGAAAATGATATGTCATTACTAAAGGAAGGAATGAACAAAATTTTTATGCTTATTCAACAAAATCTTACTTTAGCTAATATTAAACCCGAGATCCTAAATAAGATCAGATATTAAATATTTATTTTTTCACGGTTCTCTTGATAAATATAATTTTTTTCACAATTTCCAAAAATAAATTTGATCGTTTTCTCAACTTAAATGTTTAATCTGTTGATTTCTTCGTACTCTTATTGTCAGATTCAAAGAAAGAAGTGTTTTCCCCACTGTCATTAATCGATGACATATCAGTACTTTTATAGAAGAATTATATAACTATCTCTTGTAAACAAATCCCATTCCCTTCTTACTTTTTTTGATAATTTTTAGTTTCTATTATGTAAAATTTTATTGTAGATGACTACACGATTATATGGTATGGATTCAAATCCCAAACTTCGTCTAGTTTTAGAATCATATTTGACCTCATTGTCAAAGGATTTAATGTATGCACAATCTCTTCCAAAATATTTATATATCATCAACTTTATGCTTCTTCATATTTGTTCTCTCATAACTTCCAAGTCTGTTATAATATCGACAGCTTATCCAAGCCTAAGGAAATGGAAGAAAAAATAAGTAAACAATCTATACCCGTATATAATGATGATAACATTTTACTCAATCCTTCTACTTATGCACACATAATCTTGATTCATGAAAACCTGATTGACTTAGATACTGCAATAGCAACCTATATTAATGAAGGCCTCAAACGGGGTCAGTTATGCATTCATGCTTCGGTTAGTTTAGCAAATGAAGGTTACTTAGACAATTTTTCAACACGAATTACAAATTACAAAGAAAATCTTGAGAAAGGAAATCTGATCCTTGTAGATATGGCACCTCATTATGTTAATGCAATGGCAGGAAATTTAGAATCTTATGATAACCTGAAAGGAGAGATAACGAGTATCGTTGGTAAAGACAAAAATAGACTCGATAAATTTATACGAATAACTGGAGATTGTACAACATTGTTACTCAAGAATAAACATCTAGAACAATGCATGGAAGTTGAAGAATGGTGTAACCACAATCCAATAGAAGGTTCTATTCTTTGTGCATATCCAAAATCGTTATTGAATCAGTTTCCAATTAATGTCTGTATTTCTAGATTATTTCATAGCCATGATATAATAGTAGACAGCAACGGGAAACAAATGCCAGGCTTAGTTAAACAACTTATATAAACAAAAAATATAAAGATCAAACTCATATAATAAATAAATCTGGTATCCACTATTTGTGTCAAATTTGTTTCACAAACCTCTGGCCCCAGGCCAATGTGTAAGGATTTTGATTTAAATTTAATTTCTTTATAATCGATGTGTTATCCCACACTGATTAACTTGGATCATAACACAGAATTCAAGAATCGAGTTAAAATCTTAACTTTTCCTTAATCCGATGGCCCATCTAAAGTGCTTAGGACCGTCATGAGTCAGTTTCGCTTAAAGTTTAATTATCTCCATGGAGATATAGACATTGAATCCCTTTTTAGTGGTAATAGCGCAACGGAAACCTTCGGCCCCATTTCCTGATAATGTAACCAATAAGATTCCCTGTTTTTATACTAGGGCTTCGAGTCCCACTCCCGGCGCCTTAATCGCGTGTTCATACAAAGATCTTAATAGTCTAAAAGAAGACAAATGTAATG
>DATEOO010000039.1:0-10621 GCA_035274085.1 Candidatus Nitrosocosmicus sp. | reverse complement strand
TACGTATTTTTTTGTGGCTCCATGTAGGTCTGATCTCATAGGTGTACCTGATTTATCACTACCGCCAGTTAACTTTATTTTCCCTTCCTTAAATCCTAAAACAGATGATTCTAATATGTCTCCAAGCTTAGAACCTAATAGTGGCTGAGCACTCTTATCCTTTAACTCTTGACTAGTGCTTTTACCTTTTGAATCTGAAATAATTACTTTAAATTCTACCAAAGTCTTTATTAGATAAATTTTCAGCCTTAATTAATCTTGCTAAAAATTATCTTATTCCCTATCGGCCTTTGTTAGTTCTAAGAAACTCGCACTAAACTTTTATTTTTTGTCTAGCAAACTAATCGCATTCAGATAATTTTTTTAGATAACCTAGAATCCTCTCTTATCCGAACTTGATTGAAAATTATCTGCTAAAGTAACAGCTTTTTCTTTCATCTGTTCAATATAATCATCGTAATCTATTTCCATTCCACACTTTTCACATTTTATCCTATTCTTTTCAATATCGAAATTAGCCTTGTTGTTGCAATTTACACATCTGGCATCCATAGAATATACTGGTTGTTGAATTCTTAAATATTTTTACAGTAAGTTTGAAAACCAATTAAAGTAAAAATAGTTGGTTGTTATATTAACTGATTGATTGATTGATTGATTGATACATCATAACGCAGACCCAATAAAATCAAATTCTATATCATGGAAAACCAAAAATATTAACTAATGTATTTATTTACTCTGGTTGAAAATTAAAGATTTATTGAATGGAAATATAGTAGGCTCTGGCTCCGATTATCTAGTTATTCAGAAGGAGAGAAAACGGTATTATGTAGAAATTCTTCCACCTACTTTAAAGGAACTGAAAAATTCATCTACACCATATGGTTCTCAAATCGATTAGGTTAAGCACATACTAAAGGGACATGAACAACAATTAAATCAAATAAGATATCAGTTAAAGTATTTGATGCCGATGCCGAATAAATCTGCCTCCACGGTCTTAGATTCTGCCGAAAACAAAGTAAAAGTACAAGTTGAAGAATTAAAGAGGGATACCTCACAATCAACAACAAAGCTAGAAAAGTATAAGATCATTTACAATAAGAAGGCAGAGTCCGAATTTTTTGTGGACAATTCCGCATTAGCTGGATTTACCGGTGAACGTATTTTATACATGGCCATTAGAGAGCTGATAGAAAACTCTTTGGACTCTTGCGAAAGTTTTTCGATTCTGCCGTCTATTAAGATTTCTTTAAGAATTTTTGATCAATCTAATGATTTATGGATGTTGGCGTGTGAAGATAATGGAACCGGGATAAATTCGGATAAACTACCCATAGCCGTTTGCTCTTTTCTAACTTCTGCTAAATACATGGAGAAACAACAAAGGGGACTCTTTGGAGTTGGTTTGAAAATGGTTGCGGCTTTTTCTACGAAGGATACCGATTTTCCAATAAAAATATGGAATAAATCAATCGATGAGAAGGATGAATATTATTTTGAGTTAAGAACTGATATTGGAACCAATAAACCTATTGTATTATCAAAAAAATTGCTGCCTAAAGAGCACTCTCGTATTCGGGATACATCTGGTTTTCGGATAGAAGTTATTTTGAGGGCAAAGCTGGTCCCTATTACTAAGAACAAAATTTATGAATATGTTTCTGAAACCAGTATTGTAAATCCATATTCATCTATAACCTTTGAAACCGATGATGGTATATTTCAATTTAATAGAAGGACATCAATAATGCCTAATCCTGCACAAGAAATCTTGCCCCATCCTTCCGATATGGATCTAAAAACTTTAAAAAAAGCGATTTCTAAATTCCAAACTCAAAAAATGTCTTTACCAAAAATCTTAAGTTCGTCTTTTCAGAAGCTTTCTTATGAAAAAGCAAAGGATATCGTTACTAATACTGGATTATCATTAAAGACTCCTACAAGTGATTTCAGTGAACATGATCTTATAAAAATTGTTAACCTTTGCAAAAAAACTAAATTCCAGAATCCAAATACAGATCATTTGAGCCCTATTGGTAGAGATGTCCTCACGATAGGGATGATGTCAGAATACACTATTGTATCTAACAAAGGGAATGATACTCCAGGAGTAACGGATACGGTCCCCCCTCCATCTTCACCCTCACCCTCACCCCAAGCCGCCTCCTCCTCCCTTGCCACAGTTGAAAAGCCTATTCTTAACAATGCTAATTCTAATCCTCAGGTAACCAATGGTACTGGTGCTGCATCGACCTTTGAATCAGAACAAAATGATGAATCAACACCAACATCATTCAAAAATAATTTATCAAAATCAAATTTTTCAGTTAAAGTACTCAAGCCTGTCCTTACCACTTATACATCAAGAACGTGTGTCATAAATAATAGGCCCACAGTAGTTGAAACTGGTTTGGCTTATGGTGGTGATATTCCATCATTCAAGTTGTATCGTTTTGCTAATAAAATCCCTCTCTTATACGATGAGGGGTCTGACGTTGCTAGAGAGGTTATATCAGAAGTAGAGATTAACAAGATGGGGATCACTAAAAAACAAGCAAAGGAACAATTTTCCGTCAACAAGGAATCAAAAAAGGATAGAGTCATTGAGGTTTTGCCATTGCACATTTTTTTCCATATTTGTTCGACCAAAATCCCTTACAAAACAGCCGGAAAAGAAAGCATTGCTTCAGAAGGCGAACTGAAATACTATATGAAATCATGTCTGTCTGAACTCTATAGAAAATTAAGTACACAAATACGCAAAGAGCTCAAACTAAAAGAGACAGAAAATAAGATCAGACTATATAAACACTATCTGCCATTCATAGTAGATTCAATAAATGAATCACTTGGTAGTAAAAATTCGAAATTAAGCGAATCGTTTACTAGATTGATTGAGAATCATTTATCCAAAAAGCCCCAAATAGACATAGACACAAGTGACGCTATTTCTACTGATCCTAATGATTCTACTCTGCCCATTCAAATATTTGAAAAAATGGATGTTGCGGATACAGTTCTAGAGCCTGAAATTCAGATGGCCCAAAAGACCAAAGATATCCAAAAGACCAAAAGCATTGTCTCTTTCAAACCAAACTTGAACAAGTTAGAAAGTAAGAAAAAGGCTAATAAAAAGGTCGATCGTATTTTGGCTGATAAGTTAAGTAAGGTTGATCCTACAAGAAATGTTACTAAAAATAATAAACCCAAACCCAAAGGAACAAACAAGAAATTAATCATCAAAGAAAAGGTCACTACAAATAAGAAAAACAAGAGTCCCGTGAAAAAGAGTGTTAACAGAACCAAAATGAATAAATCTTCTAAAAGAGCTTTAGATCACTCTAAAACCAAAGAAGTTCAATCAACGATAGATTCCTATAGTAAAAGGGTAAATAAGGGTAAAAGAAATAAATAATACATCTATTGTCTACTGTAAAAAAACAAGAATTTGTGACTATCATAAAAAGGATTATGAGAAAAATATCCGATGATGTAATCAAGCAAAATCAAATGCCAATGTTGGATTTACCAAAAATAGGATATGATAATACTATTTGGTCCGATGAAAAAAGAATGCTTACAACAGGTGACAAAAAAGTTGAGGTTAGTCCTGATAGTGTAAAGAAAATACCCACTTTTGCTCAATATTTGGTCATGGCCAATGCGGTAAAAAAACTACTTGATGAAGATATGGAAAGTACTATTCGAGGTATGTATTATGCAACCCTTAGTAATGTGGGAGATGATAAAAACAAACAAAAATTTTGGACAGGTCAAGAGGATTCTGATAATGCAATAAAAGCTGTCGAACTTTTAACTGGAATCCCGCGAGAGGAATTTTCCGTAACTTCAAAACCTAAAGGAATGATTTCTGGCCCTATAAAATTACGTGTTGGGGGGGATATTATAGATTGCAATCTTGGAAGTAGAGCAACATCTCAACTTATCCCTACTAACATAGGAGATGTCCAAATAGATGATGTCAAGGCGGACTTTGTAATGGTGGTCGAAAAAGATACCGTTTTAAATAATATAAGAAAATCTGGTTTTATTCAGAAGTATAACGCTATTTTATTGACCGGATCGGGTGAACCGGATCGTGCAACAAGAATGATGGTGAAGATTCTAAATGAACAGTGGAAAAAACCTGTGGTAGTTTTTGCCGATGCAGATCCTTGGGGCTTAGGTATTGCATTAAGGTACAAAATTGGTAGTGAATCGTTGAGTTACGATAGCGAAAGACTAGTAACTCCAAACGCTCAGGTCCTTGGGATGATGTTTTCAGATATTTATCAGTATAACATTCCAGAAGTTGCCCGGTTAACAGCAAGTGATGAAGATATTAATAGAGCCAATGACATGAAAAAGAAACCTTGGATGCAAAATAAACAATGGCAAAAGGAACTAAATCTCTTTTTAAATAAAAAGGAAAAATGTGAATTAGATGCTTTTTTTAAACATGGATTTAAATATCTATCAGAAACTTATTTGCCTCAAAAGCTTCGTATGGTAGGTTTAATATAAGTGGGGCTAGTAGATTTTGGTGTTTTTTATAACTAATTACTATATATGTGAATACATCAATCGCTTACTATTTTTGATATCATGAGCTTCTTGTTAACCTTATGGGTTACCTTCTCTGTATCTTTTACTCTTTTATTGTAATTTGAGATTATCAAGTCATGATGAGCACTTCTTCTATCTGCATTGCAGTTAATACTCCTAGTAGATTTCACCTTTAAAATGAAGTAGTTTTTATATAATGATTTAACATACTCCGAATTAGAATTAGAAAGCAATACTTTCGAGCCAATACTGTCTAGTCTGTCAAACTCATTCGCCAATTCTTGGTGTTGTTGAATTCCAAAACTTTCTTTAGTATAGTCCGTAAAGTTTGATGTTCTGGATACTGGAAAATAGGGAGGATCCAAATAAACAAAATCATTATCTTTACACTTTAAAGTAGTATTTTTATATATGTCACAAACAATCTTTACCTCTGCCTTATTAAGCAAACTTGAGCATTCAATAAGCTTCTCTTTGTTGCATATTTTTGGATTAAAATACCTTCCATGTGGAACATTAAAGTTTCCTAGCTTGTTTACCCTGTACAATCCATTATAGCATGTCTTATTCAAGAAAATAAACTTCGCTGCTGCTTCTGTATTGGTTTTATTACTTTGATCATCTCTAACGGAATAGTAATACTTTTCTCCATTTTTATGATAACTGTTTTGATGATCCATCAGGATTTCTATCAGTTCATTTAGGTTATCTCTTACTTCTCTGTACGTGTTAATTAAATGAGGATTTGAATCTGATAAATAAGCTTTAAACTGTTTCCTTGATTGAACTAGATGAAAGAAAAAAGCACCACTACCTAAAAAGGGCTCAAAATATCTATCAATGTTAGTAGGTGTGTATTTGTCTAACAATGTAACTAGCCTTCTCTTTCCACCTGCCCATTTTAAAAAAGATGTTGTATTGGTTTTGTACAATTGGTATGTAATTATTGATTAAATTATCATTAAGACATATGATTGTTTTCTATGTCTTTAAATTATAGTAGAAACTAATAAAATGCTTTTATTAGTATTATTGTTCAATCTTTATTTAATGTAAGAAATGAATATGATTCTTTGACTTTATTTGAGGCGTCTGTAAGAAATTGATTTCTAATGGCTTTTCCGTAATATACTAAATCTCTGGAAAGCATTTCTAACCTTAGTAGTGTTTTTTTGTTTGTTATATTGCCTTCATTATCAAAGTCATCGGAGCTTGTGGAGATGCCATATGGCATACTCCAACCGTAGCATTGTCTTACTGCGGTCCTCATTTGTTCCATTACTGTAAGGCCTTTTTCATGAGATGCACAAATGTATCCAAACGTTTTTCCAGAGAACTCCTTCCAAAAATAGTCCAAGAAATTCTTTAATACACCTGACATTGAGCCATGATAATCTGGGGAAGTCAAAATAATTGCATCTGCCCATTTGACCAAGGCATTTGCCATTTGTAAGCTTTCTTTTTCTGTTGTTTTAATTAGATCATGATTTAAATTAGGTTCGTAAATAGGCAATCTATTTTTCCTGAGATCAAATAAATTAATCTCTGCATTATAATTATTTTTAGCTATTTTTAAAGCGTGTTCCAATGCTTTAAAACTATAGGAATTGCTCCTCATACTTCCAGCAATTCCCAATAATTTTATTGTCATTGGTTTTTTTTCATTTGTTTATTATTTGAATATTTACTTTTCTTTTTAATCTACAATAACTGTTCAAATACGATAGAAGAAATTAAAGCCAACTAATCTTCTACTAGAATTGAATTATAGTATTGAGAAAAAAATAAGTACATAATTATTAAAAACAATCCTCATAAAGAATATCTACTAAAAAATCATTACAATGTATTACAATAAACTAACTTCGGGTTTCGTATCTGCAATTTTCTTATTATTAGTTATAAGTTCAGTAAACTTTTCGTCAATCAAATTGATTAATGCTGCTACGGGTGATCTGGTAAACTACAACAATAATTTTCAAATGTATACATCACCAAACGATCCTAATAAAGACTCTGCTATGCAAAATGCTGATTGTGTAGTGAATTTCATGACAAGTTATGTGTATACATCTTCTTCAGCTGAAAATTGCAACAATAGCGATAGTAGTAATATGGGAGGTAGCAGCAGCAGTAGTAGTAGCAGTCCATCTATGTCTCCTTCTACACCAAGTAGTCAAAGTCAAGGTTTTGCGCCAACTGATGGTCCTCAAACAGGTGTGAAAGATGGTTCTGGTGTAGGTGTTGTTCGAGTCGTGGATACAAATTCTAACGCTGGTAACAACCTACCTACGCAATCCTCATCTTCACTTGCGACAAATAATGGCAATCCTGCTAACACCAACACCAACAACAACGTGAATGTAAATGTAGATGATGATAACAATGATAACGACAACAATGCAAAAGACAACAACAATGATGATAACAATGATAACGACAACAATGCAAAAGACAACAACAATGATGATAACAATGATAACGACAACAATGCAAAAGTATACAACGAAAATACTGTGAATAAACAAGACCGCAAATTATTGCTTACAACCTGCTTTGAAAGAGCATATGACAATGGAAATTACTTGTCCACTGATGAAATTGTAGATTGTGCCAGCAACTACAACAGCTAATTTTTTTTGTCTTTAGTCGATGTTGTTCTTGATCTTACTTAATACCTGTCACATTCTCTGATTTCATTTCTTAAATTAAATACAATCTTTGTGATATTCAAAGCTTAAGTCTTTCTTTTGATAATTCAGATATTGCATTTTGCACACTCATAACTAGATCTACCTTATTTCTCTCCTTAAAAAATTGATTATACCAGCATCATATTTAATCGCTTTATTAGAACGAGATAGATAATATCATTTAAAGGAAAATACTCAAGCAAATTACAAATGTCCATATTTCAAATATTAAATATACTTTTGAATTTCTTATATTAATAACGTTAGTATCAGAGAATGGATATTAGATGCTCGAAGAATGTTTCAAAAATCAAGGGATGAAGGACTAAGTGTGTGTACTTATTATTGCGTTTTTGCTTAAAGAATCTGATGGATTCTGATTCAATTAAAAAGAATTACTTTGATAAGCTCATGCAACTAGTTGAAAATAATCTGCTAGATCGTGATACTTTCACTCATTATAAGAAAAGGGGTATCAAAATATATGATATTCAAAGGGATCTAAAATGTATTCATCTATCCAAAATAATTCCCTACATAGTAATTGGTGCTTCGGATGAATTCGTCGATAAGATGAGAGTACCATATCAAGCTACAAGTTTTATTGCAGCCGAAGCTTTTTCACCTAATAGTGGAGTTTTCATTTTTAAGCTTCTTGGATTAAGAGGAGGGGGTGTTACGTTACTCACTGGCGGAAGTAGAAAGCTAGGTGACAACATATTTGCTTCTTTGCACCGTATGATCTTAGGAAATCAGGCTATAATGGTTACTATAAATAATATGATGGAAAACTATAACCAAATTTGGTCCTGGGATTTTTTTGGAAAGCATTTGATTGATCAGCATCCAGCCCTGTATCTTGATCTTTTGAACCTTTCAAAAAAACTTGTTCACCCTGATAATTTTCATTTTATAGTTTCCGTCCGTTCACTAGAAAGTGTTGTCGAATCACATTTAGTTGAATTTTATGAAAAAAATAAGATAGCGATGTTGAACCCCAAAAACAATCAAAAGGTGATCATACTTACTACCAGTACGGTTTATGCTCATCTTTCAAAGATCATTAAAGAATCCAGCCTTATCAATTATATTGATACTGGAAGAGAATTTGATATGCATAAGGGACTTTGCATCCTAAGAGAAAAGTATGGTGTTAGGTATTTGTTAAATGATGGGGGCAGACATATGTCTGAATCTATAAGGGCAGAAGGATTGTTAGGCGAAGAAAGAGTAACATTGGAGCCTTTTAATCCTGCTACTCTTGACTATGACATAGACGATACTTGTATTCTGGGAAAAAAAAACTGGGGAGTAGACAAATCAGAATTGAAGGGTTCCATACTACTAGATTCCCTAAAAATAGAAGATGAGAAAGCTAATGTGTATGTTTATCCTCTTGATGAATCTAAGGTTATGAGTTGAAATAAATAGTTTGTGAATACACAGGTCCAGTCAGATTCAGTAAGAAACTCCTTTGATTTCTCTTAGTTTGCTATGAACCAAATGTAGATACCATCCTTCCTATAGACGATTTCACGGCATTTCTCCTATCTGTGTGTTCTTCTTGTTATTATGCCAGTATTTTAGGTGGGTTTATTCAATTTTGGCTATTGACATTTGATATGATACAGCAATTGCAGTTGACGGGGCCATTCTCAAAATGCTTTTATTGAAAATCATTAAACTCCTGTTTTGTATTATTTTTTCCGATTCTTTAGCCTCAATTCCATCCTGGCCTGTCCTTCTGAAAATCTTATTTTTTCATCCTCATCTCTTAATCGCAAATGAGGAACCTCTGTAGGCCTTCCTTTTTCGTCTAGTGCTACTAGGGTTACATATGCAGTGCCAGTGTGAACCTTTTGGGAACTGTTTAGATCTTCTGCTCCTATCTTTACCTCGACTTCCATAGAACTTCGCCTAACGTAATTTATTCTTGCCTTTAAAATCAAAGCATTTCCAATATATACTGGCTTTAGAAATGTCATGCTATCTATGCTTGCTGTTACAATATTTGCATGACCTGCATGTCTCTTTGCCACTAAACCAGCCAACAGGTCCACATACTTTAGAATCATTCCGCCAAAAACATTTCCAAGCGGATTAGCATCGGAAGGCAGCATTACTATTGTCGTCTCAGCCTCTGATTCTTGGACTGTTTTTTTGGGTTTATCTTGCGGTGGTTGAAACTCGTTTGTCAATATACACATCATATTGAATCAGACATATTAAATTCTTGAATTCTCGAAATAGTCTGATCCTTGACTTATCAGCCCATCATTGTCAGTTGATTGGTGGGATTTATTCATCTTTTACAATCATGGTTTTTGATTCATGATATGTCTTGTCTCTTTTTTCAAGTTTGTCTAACTGTAATATTGTAATATTGTAATATCTCTTCATGCTATTTTGTTAAGAAATGCAGAACATATTTTTATACAAAAGTAATTTATGGTCATAGTTTATTGAATTTATATTAAACTTTGACCAATTATTGGTATGTTTTCATCTGGCCAGGTTTTATTTTTTAAGTATATTTTTTTTCTAGGTTTAAGATCTTTTGTAAATTTTCATCCTTCTTTAGTCAGAAACTTTGGACATTTTCAAACGTCAAAGATTTGGTTATTGTTATTTGTCTCTTTCTTTTCTTTGTTTATGATAATTTTTTTCTCTCTACTTGACACTGAGCAACTAGCTTTTGCACATTCTTTTTTTGGAGGTAATGACGCTAGTCTTAATGGCACCCAAACTAAAACAATAGGAAATTATGTGATAGACCTTTTGGTAAATCCATCTAAACCAATGATCGACAAAGATACCTCTTTTCTATTTCGTCTTACTTCTGACGCCGGAGATGAGTTGATAGAACTTCCTGTTTCCTTTTCTATTTTCAAAGACGGAAAGCCTGTATTTTCAAATCCAAATAATTTTACACTGGTTAGACAAGGGCATTACGATTTTAACTATACCTTCAGTGAACCTGGTAAGTATATTCTATTTGTGGATATTAAGGATATTTTCTATACCTTAAATATTTTGAATTCTACATTCGAAGTTAATGTTCAAGTTCCAATTGCAGAAAGAATTTCTGTTCTTTTACAAAGCTTTGTGGTGAGTTATTATTATATTTACATCCTACTTGCTGCTTTGATTGTAGTATTTTTTATAATGAAAGCAAGGAGAAACAAAGATATAAAAAAGCTGAATGAATAATATGATGATTGTAATAAAAATGACATAAATACAAGTATTTTTATTATAAAACAATGACTAATAAATCAAATAGTACAAAAGTAACACTTTTTGTAGTTTTTGTACTCGCATCAGCAATATTTTCTGTTAATGGACAAGTATTCGCA
>DATEOO010000038.1:0-2780 GCA_035274085.1 Candidatus Nitrosocosmicus sp. | reverse complement strand
CAAGTTATACAGAACCCGGGGTACAATTTGCCAAGAAACACCATATTTGTCCTTGAGCCAACCACATTGCTGTGCATTCTTGTCGCCGCCCTCCGACAGTTTCTCCCAATAATAGTCTAGTTCTTTTTGAGAGTCACATAAAACTTGAAATGAAATGGCTTCATTGAATTTGAACACTGGACCACCATTGAGAGCTATAAATTTTTGATTTTCTATATCAAAATCTACTGTCATTACAGAACCTTCATCCATTCCGTGAATTTCATATCCTTCTTTCCCATATCGGGTAACTTGACCCATATTTGAGTTTTTAAAAACAGAGACATAGAAGTTTGCTGCTTGTTCAGCTTGATTATCGAACCAAAGAAAAGGAGTAATTTTTTGTATGTGGCTTGGTTTCTCTTCACCTATTTTGGATACATTTGAATAATTCATGAAGAAAGTAATAAACTGAAAATATAAAAGTGTGCAAGGGATCAAAAGTATAGTCACAGTCATATTTTAAAGATGTAGAAAAAGACGTGTTACGAATGCAATTCATGATTCCATATTAACATGGTGTCATTCTAAAAATATTACTAATGGAATAGGAATATCCTTTTAAACCAGCAGGCTAGCTAAAATTTTACACTCTAATATTTTTAGTTATATTAACAAAATGGACTTTCGTAGATGATAGATCTTCTTTTTTAGAATTTTTATTTAAGCTCTCACAATATAAGTTATATTATATTTATTATACTATAGTAAATAATTAATTAGCTTAATTCTAACTACTCTGTATGTCTGATAACCCTATGCGGATGCGGGAATTTCTGGATGCCAATTCGCCTTTTGTCTATTTTTTCTTTGAAGGTTTAACACATGAATTAATAATCGATTTTGACAAGGAGATCCTAGTTCTTCGTCCATCTAATGATGATAGAAAGTCCCATCGTAATGAATTTGAAAAATCAGGTGGTAATCTGCTGTATCTTAATTTTTTACATGATGCAAACGAAAAGTCAATTACAATAACAGATCAAAATGGTATAGAGATTATTCACTTTAACTATCTTAGCTATTTTAAACACGGAAGGTTATAATTAATATCCCTCTCAGTTTGATTTACATTAGTCTAAAACTATAAAAGTAGCCGATAGTGACGGCTAATTAATTCTCAATTTTTATTTTATTTATACATTCAATATAGTACAACTATAATAAAGTCCTACTTATTGACTTCTAATACTTTTCTAAACTCTAACCAATGTAAGGATGAGAATTTAATGAAACATCCCAATTAAAAATCAAAAGTTTTTGAAAAATTTTGTAATTATGGTTTGTCACATAACAATCCCTCGACTATACATGATACAAAATTCTTTGCAATAGAGCCGCTAGGATCTAGATTTGGATTATAGATAGTTATGGTCATTCCAATTGCCTTTTGAGACGAAATTAGAATTTTTAAAAGATAGGATAATTCGGAAAATTCTAATCCGCCATTATCCAATCTATAGTCAACCGCAGGCATTATTCTGTCGTCTAGTACATCAGCATCTAAATGAATCCAAAAACCCGACAAATGCTCACTTGTTAGAAAATTTGAAACAGCAAGAGAAGAGGCTTTTTTTATTCCTAAATTTCTTACATCAGAAAGATCCAATACCTGCATATTGGTATTTCTTACATTGTTACTTCCGTAACTTATTGATTGTTCATCATCGCGATATCCAAAAACAACGATATCCTCATCTCTAACAAGTGGTTTTAGACCTTCAATATTAGAAAGAATATCCGGTCCTCTGCCCGACACAAAAGACAATTCCATATCAGCAACTTCCCCAGTTGTTGAGGCCTGAGGTTGATAAAAATCAGAATGTCCGTCAATAAAAAACAATCCATATCTACCAATTTTTCTCAATCCTAAAAGGACGCCAATGAGAATGCTGCAATCACCTCCTAATACGATCGTAAAATTCTTTTTTTCTATTTCAATTTTTACCATTTTAGAAAGGTCTTTTGAAAATAACGCAATAGAACTACCATTCAACAAATGTGTGATAGGATCTCTCGTATGATCGTAGTGCATTGATGGTTGAACATGGCCTACAAAAGTTGCATTCAATCTATCCATTAGTCCTGCATTCTTCAATGCTTTCGGAAGATTTTGTACCCCCGTATTTTGTAATCCAAGTATTGACGGGGCATCTATTATTACATACCTTGGTACTTTTGCCAATCTAGATCATAAAACATGAAGTTAATTTTTTTAGGTTATGTAAATTTTTGATTAAATAGAATCAGACATCAGAATTGTATTTGACAAATATTTCAAAGAAATTGTGGCTACATCTAAAAAAGGAAAATCAATAATAATCTTCGAGTTTAAAGAAAATTCTCATTGGTATTAGATTCAGAGCTAAATGTGTTATATTTAGAATATTAAATGATTAATAAACAAAAGAAGGAGGAGGGGAGGGGGAGGAGATTATTTAGCTTTGTGCTAATGCGTTGCTTCCAGTATTCTCTTGACTTTGGACGTTAATGTTGTTACCAGAACCTATTGAATCTGCACCAGATACTACCTGGCTGTTTTGGCTAGAGGATTGAGATTGGCTGATACTTTGTTCTGCAGAGTTTCCACCCTGTCCAGCTTGTTGTGCTAATGCGTTATTTCCTGTATTCTTTTGGTGTTGGAAACTAAGGTTGTTGCATGATAGAAAAGTTGTTACACCTGATACACATCCAGCATTTTGGTTTGATGATTGTGATTGATCTATTGATTGTTTTGCTTT
>DATEOO010000037.1:0-3997 GCA_035274085.1 Candidatus Nitrosocosmicus sp. | reverse complement strand
ATTTAAATTATTAACTTTTATTATCAAAATAAGGTCAATTTACCTACGTAAAACCATGTTACTAGATTACCTATTTAACATATATTCTTTAATTTGAAACATGACACATGTAGCAAAAATAATAGACATAGTGGGCTCATCTGAAAAGAGTTGGGAAGATGCTGCACAGGTAGCATTAGCTGAAGCGACAAAAACAATTCACGGCATAACTGGAATTGAGTTAACCGACATGACAGCTAAAGTGGATCCAAATACTGGAAAAATAACTGAATATCATTCTACGGTAAAAATAGCCTTCGGAGTAGAACATTCCTAAGATTGACAGATAAAGGACTTGAATTTCCTTTTTTTTAAATTAGCTTTATTTTCTTGTCGTAATACACCTTGGGTAGGTAAAATTGTGATTGTAACTTTCTGTAAAAATCCATCTTGGATATATGTGTTACTTTAGAAATAAAAAATAACAATTACCCAAACCAATCGAATAGCCATTGTTTGAATAAATTTTATATGCTAGGTTTTGATATGCTTGTAGTTATATGGTCTATTAATTAGGCATCTACAAATATAGCAATGATATTAGTCAAATTACACAAAAATTTCGTATGATTCACTGTTTTAGCTCATATGATTTTCTGCTATTAAAATAGAAAGAATTCTTTAGTAAGATATCTTGACATTTCTTTTAGCCCAAATGATTATTTTGTGTTTGTGAATAAAAAATATGATATTATTACAAAATTGATAGTAACTTTTTTTATAGTGACAATGGGATTCTCTTCATCTATTTCTACGCCAATATCCTATGCACAAAGCAGTGGTATCTCCGATCTTCCTTTTCTTGATTTTAGTAGTGATAAAGACAACATAGGGAATGACAATTTAAAAGAATTATACGACATGATCCCTGCTCTGAATTCAAAAGAAGACAACACTGAGATAGGCAATTCAGATTCTAAAACTGGTAATAATAATGCTCCTGAAAAGACGTTCAATGAAAAGTCCTTAGATTCAAAAAATAATGATGAAAACAAAATTAATGATCTTGCAGTCTATTCTGATGATGCAATAGATGGTATAGGTAACCCAAGCTCTGGAAACGAAAAAGATAAAGGAGAATCAGCAACAACTTCCGGCATTCTTACTTCTATCCTGGATAGATTACCTTATTCTGATGTTTTATCTAATTCTTTGTCACCATACTCATCATCTCCACTACCTTCTTCCTTAGAATCCAAAATGGGGGAGGTAATACCGGGTCAATACATTGTAGTTCTAAACGATGACGCCTTGAATTTGCGTGACATTCTTTCAGAGGTTGCAAAAAAGGTAAATATTGAGGGAACCGAGATACTCCACATTTATGAAGATGTATTAAATGGATTTGCAATTAGCGTTCCAAATGAAAGAGTTATCGAGGTGCTTGAACAAAGCCCATTTGTAGATTATATTGAAAAAGACAAGGTAGTTAAAGCATTTGCTCAAACACTGCCAAGTGGAGTCAACAGGGTTGATGGTGACTTAAGTTCTACCAAGTCAGGGAATGGTGGTGGAGCTATCAATACAGATATGGCCATTCTAGATAGTGGAATATATACAAGCCATTCTGATCTAAACGTTTATCACCAGAAAACCTTTGTCGCCGGTACATCGTCAGGAAATGATGATAACGGTCATGGGACTCATGTTGCCGGGATTGCAGCAGCTAAAGACAACTCCATAGGAGTAGTTGGAGTAGCACCTGGTGCAAAACTATGGGCAATCAAGGTGTTGGATAGCAACGGTTCGGGAGCCTTATCGACAATAATAAAAGGTATTGACTATATTAGACAATATGCGAGCCAAATAGAAGTTGCTAATCTCAGTCTTGGATGCGAGTGTAAATCTTCTGCGTTTGATACTGCAATAAACAATGCTGTAAAGGCTGGAATCACCTTTGTAGTGGCTTCAGGAAATGCAGGAAAAGACGCTTCTACATTTTCCCCAGCCAACAATCCCAATGTTATTACTGTTTCAGCCATAGGAGATAGTGATGGTAAATGTGGGGGAATCGGTCCAAGCACAGGTTTTGGAAAGGATGACACAGTAGCAAGTTTCAGCAATTATGGAGGGGTTGTAGATCTGACAGCACCTGGAACCAAGATATATTCTACTTACAAAGGGAACTCATATGCGACAATGAGTGGAACAAGCATGGCATCACCACATATTGCCGGAGCGGCTGCATTATATAAGGTGTCTCATCCCGGTGCTTCACCTTCGGAAGTACGTAATGCGTTATTAAGTAGTGGATCAACCTTATCAACAACATGTGATGGAAAAGGCCATGGTTACTTTACAGGTGATAGAGATAACTATAGAGGACCATTATTGTATGTAAGAAATTATTGATGATATTATAAATGCTAGTATTTAACCAATATGCATGTAAAGAAGCATAGAAGCATAAAAAAGAGTTTTATAATGTTCGTATAACTCCTGTTTTTAAGCATCAACAGTGGGATTCGAATTCGAATCCTATATTGTATTATCACGTATTTATCTATCAAAATTAGCTTTAGATCCGATCTAACTTGCTTTTCAAAGATTAGAAGATACGTTTGTGAATTTTAGCGTATCTGCAACCAAAATAATATAGAACGTGAATAGTCACGCATTTAGAATAACATTAGTAAGGCAAAAGTAGATTCAACCTACTTGTTTTCCTAGACTATGAAAAACAAGTCATAATTTCCAATTTTATATATAGATTTCAAATAATATTTTCGAAACAACAGCATTTTGTGAATGTATGGTACTTGACTTTAGAGATAGTTGGATGAATGCAGAAGGTGCAGTACGTTTGGGATCATGGTATGGAACAACCGTCGGTTTTACTTCTATTGAGTAAGAATGGAGTCGAGTCAGTAGATCATGGCAAAGCTACCAAGCTATGAAAAAGGATTTAGACAGTAAAGCTAGCTTACTGTAAATACAAAAGGTTGCGTAATGTTTGCGGCCTGCCCATCCTCATTCTGGTAATGAAAAGTGGCGCTTGCTGCTATTTGTCCAGCCGCTAATGCTTGATAGATTGTGCCCGAAGATGGTCCAGCTACAGAAACTTCTTTTCCAGGTTCTAATTCGAATGGAGGTGAAGTTGCTGTACAGCCCTGCATATATCTTACTACTACATTGTTGAGAAATTGTGCAATTAAAGGTGAATCGCATACTCCTGCAATAAATGTTATTTTATTTGGTGAATCATTAACAACTGTTGCTACAATTTGAAATTTGCTGCCAGACTTTAAATATAAAGGCGATGGATGTATATCCTTCAGTACAATGCCAGTACTTGTCGTATTTGCGGCCGGGTTGGTTTCATTAGATTGGGAGTTTGCATATTGGTTCCCTAACCCAGGTAAACTTAGGAGAGTAAAGGTGAGGATTGTGACTAATACAGGTAGAATAATAAATTGTTTTGTTTTATAGAATTGCATATGGATTCTCATACATAATATCTGCCATACTATTTATATTTATCCATTATTATGAATCTGTCTCTGCGCAATTTCTAATTACCATATTTGAGATAAAAAACTATGATTAATCTCTAATCCTCAATGGGGTATCGAGTACTATGATAATTCCGGCAAAATTAAAGCAGTTACAATGGATATATTTCATTCAGTCAATAGAAAGATCAAAATACATGTTTGGAAAATAGGTTATCCTCAAACAAGTAATAAGATAGAAAGATTCCACGAGAAATTTCAATCAAATAATGTACTTTGAATCCTTTGAGATATTCATAGCAAGATATAACACCAAGAGACCTGATAAGTCTATGAACCGAGATGAATTAGAAACACTACCAATTTCATGAAACTGTAATCTTATAGCAATAGAAGTAAGCTTAAAATACCCTGATTGAAGATTGTGACTTATGAGTAGTTCAAATGAAAAAGTTAGCCATCATAAGGTTAAGGAACAGAGTGACGATTTGAGGACAAAGTACCCA
>DATEOO010000036.1:0-4999 GCA_035274085.1 Candidatus Nitrosocosmicus sp. | reverse complement strand
TTTCTATCTTGGTCCTGGACGTCAAGACTTGGTCTTCAACGCTTTTCAAAGTACAGTGCCACGAAGATTGATTATTTGCTTTATAGAAAGAAAGGCTTTTATTGGCGATACTAAGCTGTCACCATTCTATTTCAGAAATGCTCATGTTAGATCTATATCGGTAGAAGCAGGTGGGAACACATGGCCGGCTGTTCCATATGATTTTAATTTTGCCGATAATGTGTATATTAGAGGGTTTGTTGATTTATATGAACATCTAAATTTGATTGGACGAAGCCATTCAATAAACCTAACTCTTCCAAAATACCAAGAAGGCTGGACGTTCTTTTCTTTTAATTTAACATCAACTTTAAAGGATAGTAGTGCCTTTGAACTAATTAGAAATTCTACAACAGTTATTAAAGCAGTATTTAATCAGGCAATAGCAGATTCTGGGTATGAAATGATTGTTTTTGGAGAATTTGATCAAGTTCTTTCAGTATCATCTGACAGAGTATTAACCGCTGACGGTTCAGTATGAATTCTTTACAAATTGATTCATTTTTAAGCAAAAATAGGTTTACTAAAAGATATTACAAGGGAGTATATGGCTCGGATAATATTAAAAATTTTCATTCGTATCCCTATGCTATCGTTGTTAATACCCAGAAGATAAATCAGCCAGGTGAGCATTGGATAGGAATGTATGTAAAAAACGACAACCATCTAGAATACTTTGATTCTTTTGGTGACCCCCCAAATAATGATATTGAAAAGTTCACAAAAAATTTCAAAAATTTCAAACAAAACAAAATAAAACTTCAATCAGATTTCGATAACTCTTGCGGTTCACACGTAATCTATTTTCTTATTAACCGATGCAGGGGTAAACCGTTTGACTCTATTATTTCATCTCTTAGAAATCCATATAGTGATGCATCGGTTAAGCTTTTTGTATATAATCTGCTAAAGAGATAGAAACTATATAAGGCAAAAGCTTTTATCCCACAATAATTTTAAAATGATGTCTATACTCCTTATGTTTCTTGTCATCAGCTATGCACAGGCTAGCAAACCTTATTTTGATGAAGTCTATGAAGCATATCAAAAGGATGATAGTGATTATATTTATGGTTATAGTGTTAATTTGGTCTGTAAAATTCGCAATCTAACTGGAACTTATTATGCTGGAGTCGAAGATGCATATAGTTTTCAAAAGTCCACATTGTCAAAGATGGATATCATAAAAGATGCATGTAATATTATGGCATGTTTTAATTATCATGGCTACTCGTACATAATCTATAAATTATACGATGGCCGAGACGTTATTTTAAGAGGTAGAGTTGGGATAACATTTAAGTTCCCAGTTAATGTTAAGAACTTTCTATTTGATCACTTAAACTCTTCTCTTTATGCCTTTACGGATTCCAGCGACTTATATTCGGTGAATATGACAATGTTAGAAGCATTTTGGACGGTCCCTAATTATCCCCAACGTCTGGCTGAGGAACATAAGAATATATCGTTACAAAGTATGTTTACAACGCTCGCCGATCTAAGATGGTTTTCTGTCACAGACGTTATGGTTTTTAATCGAACGTTGTATTATATTGAGGAAGTTAATTGGAATGGTCAAATGATCACGCGTCTAATGAAAATGACAATTGACGATGGTGAAATCAAATACATTGAGGATTATAGCCGGAAACATTTTAATGTTGTACCATTTGTCCAAATGTTCAAATATTATTCACACAATAGTCACGTGAAGATCTCCTTAAATTCACTTTCCCCGACAATTATGGTCTCGTTACCTTCGTCCAGCATAAAATCACAAATTCCAAATATGTCTACGTTTTGGGTAATTATCTTATATTTTTTGGATGCTATTTTTGTCTTAATTATCCTTTATGCGTTCAAATACCTATATGGGATCTCACTCAAGCGAATTAATGCATTTCGAAATGATAAAAAGAAGAAACCAATAGACCAAAGTTCACCCTATCAAAGTGTTATATTGTCTAACTAAAGATACACGTTAATGGATATATTATTTCACTCTATGGTGATTATTATCGTAAAACTTCATAGGTTTAAAACCCTATAAATAGGCGGAACAAACTCAATCAAATCATTCATTATGCGAGCGGATAAATTTTTGGCGCAATTTTATGGAATCAGTATAGAGGACCTAAAAAACTATTTTCATCCTAGCGAATACAACGGCCCTCTATATAATCCCCTTAAGGACGTCCTCTGTTTAAGGTCTAGATAATAGTTTTATTTCACTAAGCTTATTATTAATGTTTAGAACATTTAACCGCCTAGTATTTTTTGAAAGATTTATTGAAACTAATACTAACGAATTGATCGCTGAATGTTTCGGATTCAACGAGGAAATGGTAGCATGGGATCGGCCCCTGTACGTTCAGCTGGAGGATCTGGGTATTTTTATGATTAAATAAAAGATAATTCAATTTTTATGTTTTAGAAGTCTGCCAGTGCCGGTGCAACCAGCAAAAGGAAGAAAGGGAATAAAGAACGGACTCCTGGAGGGTAAGATATTTGGGAAGTAATAGGGCTAAACCTTATATTTAGACTTGTGCAAATTCAATCGATGCAAGCCTCCAGATCTTGCCCGAATGCTTCGGCGTTATAAGCAGAAGAATCTGGTGTACCTCCAGAACATCGAGCCGCTGCGATTGTGCATCAATCGCAAATACCTAATTTGCCCGGACGACATCACAATAGCCGGAGCTGATAAGCTAATGGCAGCCAAAAACCATCGCTCGAAGACTAGCGTCGAGCAATATTATTTTGCCAAACACGATAAAACCTTGACCTTTGCCAATATGCCGTGCATACTTGTAAAGGGAAATAATGGCCACGAGTCATATTTCCCTATTGAATTGTTGGAAATCCCTGATTATTTTGATCTTGATGATTAAATTGGAAATTGTCATTGTTATTTTGTTGATTAATAAAATATTATAAAAAGAAATGTGTAAAGTTTTTAAAGGTTTCATACCGACATATCTGAACATACTCTTATAGTAAATAAAACATAAGCAATTGTAGATGTCTGACACAAAAATTGTCAATGTTGTTGCAACAGGATTTCTTGGTCGTCCACTTGATCTATATTTCGTCGCTCAAAATATGTTGAATATTATTTACAATCCACAAAAATTTGTGGCTGCTATAGCAAGAATAAAAGAGCCCAAGACAACATTCTTATTGTTTCCAAGTGGAAAATATGTCTGCACAGGGGCCACATCAATTATACAAGCAAAGAGGGCTTCTGAAAAAATTACAGAGAAAATAAAGAAGATATTTAAAGATATAAGCCCTTCTGTACAATTTCTTGATTTTGAAATTCAAAATGTCGTTGGTAGTTATTATACAGGATTTAAAATAAGTCTAGAACAATTTTATTATGCTCACATGTCCAATTCGTTGTATGAACCCGAATTCTTTCCGGGCCTAAGATATTTGCTTTCAAAAACTGAAAAGAAAACCGTACTAATCTTTATATCTGGTAAAATTGTAATCACCGGATTCAGAAACGAAGAGCAAGTTTTTGAAACCGCCTATTATATGCATCGTTTGTTGTTAAAATGTAAAAGAGAATAAATATGGATTAACAGCTTTATTGAATTCAACACGACTAATTATTTGTATCCAAATGGGTAAGCAATAAAGGTTGAACGATCAATTAGGGATTTTTGATTATGCGGGGAATATTTCTTAACAATATGTTTTGTATAAATTGAACTATCGGGATTAGGTCCAAGTCTTGCATAATTACATAATACATAATTCTCAAACTGATCAGGTTGTAATTTTACAAACTTTTCCACTAACTCCTTAAATTTTTCATATTGGAGCTTCTTAGCATTTTCAATGTCAAGTGTTATTCCTCGTAGCTAAAATAGATAGATATCTGCCAAACATTTTTTTATAAAAAACCTTTATGACGTATTTGATCTCTTCTGTTTTCTTGTGCATCATTTTCATAGCATATTGCCTAAAAATGAGACGCATGCTTGAAAGCTATAAAATAAAATACTTTGCTCCGGCAGCCACAAATTCAAGAATCCTGTAATCTTCGTATTCTCTACTCATCTCACCCAAGTATTTACCCTCAGGTAATGGGTTAATACCTTTGGGATGTTTAAATATTACCTAAAATCGTATCATATTAAGTTTACGCTATCAGTATCGACTTACGCTATCAGTATCCACATAGCATATTGCCCTTCCTGGCACGCGTTTTACCATTTGAAGAGATAACAATTTAAGGCGAGCTATACTTATTGTGAATAGGCTGACAATTATATTTGAAGTTTCATTTTCTCGTATATAATCATTTACAAGACGATATGTAACTCGAAGTACATGCTGAGAAACGGGAATAATTTGACTTATTTCATGCTTTGGATTTAATACACATGAAAGATAATCAGAAGGATTATTAAATACTTCCGTTTTGCATAAGCTATTTTTCTGACTAAACTATAAAAATAAGATTGATGCTTGAAACATGCACTGACCTGAATTTACCCCATAAACTAAATATTCCATTTCAAGAAAAAACTTATTTGACGATTTACCTATTAAGTGCCAATTTGCTGATATGGCGCAACCCCGGATTCAAACAAACTTTATCTATGTCGATTTCAATGCCAAGTTTCTCCTTGTATTCTTGGGCAAACGCTAGCTTTTCTTCCAGGGTTTGAACATTTTTAGGAAAGCCTGAGCTTTCAACCTTCAGTTGCATAAAACATTGTACATATTTTTGAAATATATGATCATCCCATTCTTCCCAGTGCCAGATTCTATATACTTCTGTCACTCTATAATTAAGCCTAAGTGCTTCTTTCAATTCCAGGTGCTATAATGTTAATAGAAAATGTAGATTATTTAACAATCTTACTGTTATAGTGGTGGTAAAGAAGCGGTCTTCATCTTTATGGGATCAACTATATTCTTCGAAGCATATAGTGTGTTCAGTTTT
>DATEOO010000035.1:0-6146 GCA_035274085.1 Candidatus Nitrosocosmicus sp. | reverse complement strand
AATTTAATACCAATAATTTTTTTCCTCTTCTATGTTTTTAGACTAAAGAGCGATCTTCTACTAGCTAAAGATCAAATTCCATGGCTCAGCATCAAATTAACCGAAAGATCGGCAATGGCTTGGATAACGATTTTGGGAATCAAGACAATTTATTCTGCTTACATTGCGTTATTTGTAGCCGTATCTAATTGGATTACTATTCAATATAAATTCGTAATCGAACAGGTTCCTATTCTTGATGTACTTTTCTCAAACTTATGAATACGCTTATGTGTTGCTACCATAATTTTTTTGTAGTAAGTATTGTTGGTGGACATTACATACTTAGAAAACGACAGTTTAGATTAGAAAGCATTAGCCACAGAAAAGATCACTACCTTTATTTAGATGCTTCTGGTAAGGAAAGGGACTTGATGATTCCAGTTATAAAACTTCTATTAGAAACTTTAGAAGAATTACTTTAAGAAAATAATTTATTATCTGAAGATAAGAAGATAAAATCAATCAGTCTAATGATTCTCTTGACAAGTTACAAGGAGGAAAGCCTTTTGGTGGGTTCAACGATAAGAAGGTCACAAATCCAAACAATTTTGGAGTGTGATGATTATTGTTATGCCTTTATTATTTTTTGAAGGGATGATAAAAGGAGGTTGAAAAATGAAGATATATCAAAGGGGCCCGGTGGACTTCGGGACGATATCGGTCCTACAGCATGGTTCTATGGAATGTTGTAATAATTGTTTAAAATTTTTGACAAAAAACTAGTTAAATCATTGGGATTTCCTTGACGTACATCAGAGTATTCTTTTACTTTTTCTTGTGATTAAGGCAAATTTCTTACCTTAATTTATATTGACATTTTTAATTTAGATTTATTTCTAAATTAGTTATTCAAATCCAGTGTTTGAGCATACAAAACACCATGAATAGGTGAAAGAATATCACTAATATCAAGTAAATTTTACAATATCGCTAATAGCTGATATTTTAATATCTTTATAAACCAACCCTCAAAACTATACATTTTACAATTGATTACTAAAGAAAAATATGACTTGATTGTCAAATTGTTAAAAGAAGGTCGTACTAATAGAGAGATTTGCAAAATTGCTCGATGTTCACCTAACGAAATTACCCCAATTCGAAAAACAATCTTTGGTGAAAATACAGTTACAGATGTAGACGTGAAAGGTAAATCTATCTGCGCTCAAGTATTCGACTTATTAGAAAAAGAGATCTCCTTGCCTCAAATTGTCATAAAAGTTGATATCGATCCCGAAGAAGCAATGAAATTACAAGACAAATATCTCTATGTGTCAAAAAGGGGTAAAATCGTCAATTTATTAAATGATCAATTAGGTATGGATTCAACTATCGAGATTTTAGAATTTCTAAAAGCAGATCCCGATCTTTTCAACAAAATCAAAGAATTTAAAGACTTACAATTGTTGGTTTGAAATTTGATGATTGATAGAGAAGAGATTGAAAATGATATAAAAATAGATAAAAAACTACTCAAACATTTTGATAAAACACTAGAAAAAAGACGAGAAGCATTGGGACTTGAAAAGTTTTGACTTAGGCAGAGATAAATCCTCTTGTCATGTTTGCTTAGTCATCCATACGGATATCACTACCCACTTACTGAACTCAGACCGGACAATCCAGTATTACAAGGGGCCCGGTGGGTTTAGTAATGGATATATTACGAGTTTGAAATAGCAGCTTCAGAAATAACCCTAAAATACAGTTTTTAGATTCTGTTATACTTCAGCACATAAATAGGTTAAAAGTATTATTCATGAGATAAATAGACAAAACAGCAAAATAAATAGGCTATTGGTGGAGTGTTTTTATTTTCAGTATCTGGATTAAACCAAAAATCTATGGATGATTAGAATAAAGAAGGAATTAGAAGTAAAATAGAAATGGGTAAGAAAAACGTTTTTCATGGGATATATATTATCATTCATACCTCATTTCTACATAATGAAGTCCTCGCTACTCTTCAGCTGGATACTTGAGTAAATGAATATGTATAAAAACAATATTAACAACAATATAGATAGCAGGAGTAGACAGGATTAGTCCTGCTGTATATTATTAAAAATATGATTCAGGAACTAATTGGGATAATTTCTCCTTTTGTTTCATAGTTTGAAAGGCAGTGGAATTTGAAAAAGATGTGTTGGAAGTATCTGTTTGTCAGTCAGTGGAGTCATGGTGTCATAGGTATAACTCTGGATATAATTTCTCTGTAGGTTTTGTAGTTAACGTAATTGGTCGTTTTGTTACTTTTTTTACTGTTCTTCCCGATATAATGAACAAACATCATTAGATATTTACCTGATAAGATGCCTCCTTCTTTCCGTTATTTACACTATACCCCTAAAGCTTAATTCAAGTTATTGCCTGATTTCATTATGTATTTACAGGAGGCGTAATCTTTGGATTTACAGTTATAGAGACGCTATCAGGCTCACTTTCTATCCCATGGTCATTTGTTACAGTGAGTTGAAATACAATATCCTCGTGTGTTTGTACTACAGGTACTTGAAATACAGGATGTACTGCAGTTGGATTATCCAGAGTTACCTTAGGACCACTGGTTTGAGTCCATTGATAAGTTAGTAAACTACTATCAGATAGATCTGAACTATCACTTCCATCGAGTTTAACTATATCGCCTGAGGTTACAGTCTGATCTGGTCCTGCATTAGAAATTGCTATATGTCTTATTCCAAAGACGCTGTCTGAAACGTCATTTACCACATGCATATTACTATTCAGATTATGCAATACTCCATTTGGTAAAATCCCAACTGCTATGGTATCCACGTCCATGTTAGGGTCTCCATCAATATCTGAGACGCTGTCTGAAACGTCATTTACCACATGCATATTACTATTCAGATTATGCAATACTCCATTTGGTAAAATTCCAACTGCTATGGTATCAATCCCCTCCTCCGCAAAAACTGGCTCCAGGTTAACAAATGGTATAGATAAGGTATAGAAAACAAATGGTGTGGTATACAAAATAATAAGCGATAAAAGTCTATGATTTTTATTCATACTAGCCTATTTAATTTGATTTATATACAGATGAGGATTAAATGTACTTTATAATATTGCAAAGCTAATATCCTTGAATATTGATATTAGGAATATTACTATATTCAGAAGGTAGAACATGCTCAGTTATGATTTTTTTAGATATGGCTACACCGGCCGCAAAAGTTCACTAGTTGACTTTTAGCTAAATATGAATAGTAAATCGTGTATACTTATTACTTTATCATTACCTGCCGCAACTCTGAAAAAGATATCAAAAATCCAATATTTTCAATTAGTAACTTATTTCAAGATCATGTATGTTAGATTTCTAAAATGTTACCTATTTGGATGAAGTTTCACCACATTCTAAATTATAGAATAGAAAAAAGATTTTAAGAAGAATAAAGTCTTATACTGACATATCTTCCTACAGTATCATCATCAGAGTTTATGGTTATGTGTTATGGAGAAACCACATCCATAACCAAACATTATTGGTTGTAAAAAGGTATTTTCCTAGCTTATATTAAGGAAAAGATAGATCTATGCTTAGGAATAAAATTTTTAATCCTTACGTAGAAATCATCAGTTATGGAATAAAGCTTTGAAAATATAAACTGAACGATTAGATCAAGAAAATAAGAAATATTCTTAATATGTAATTTCAACCTCTATCTGTTTGTACAAATTCCTTCTTTTCTTCCTTTTGCTTTATAAGTAGCATTTTGTCATGTTCTTTGTAAATTATTTTGTCTCTAGCTAGTATATGTAATTAAACTATTGGCGAAAGTTGATAATGAATATTCAATTCAATGGTTTATTGGATAGTCTATCATACTATAACAAAGAAAGAATTAATTACTATGATGTAAAGTCTACTTAATCTATTTAATCTAACTATGTAATGAACCATCATACAGCAGAATATTATAATAGATTTTTTTTATAGGATTAAGATAACCAACTTTTAATTAATTAGCAGTTTAATCATAGATATGTCTATAGATATAAGATCTCCTTTATACTTTCACAGAGAAAGAACTAAACGTATTTTTATTACTGTCCTTTGCGCTTCCATCCTTATTACTGCATTTATTCTACCTTCAACTATGAATTTTAAAAATCAATTTGTTCATGCACAAACATTAGCAGATCTCAAAACATTTGATGTTAAAATGAAACTAAACAAAAAAGTAATTGAACTAGGCCATGATGCCAAGCTAACAGTAACAGTGCGAGATTATCAAGGTGGAGAGCGTCTATCAGGAGTTCTTGTTAAAATAGCAACTCTATTTGCTGGCGCTAAAGTAATACAATCTCAATCTACAATCACAGATGCAGATGGAAAAGCCGTAATAAATATACCTACAAGTGAAAAGGATTTAAGTGGTGTCAATATTGTTGAGGCAACAATACGATTAACCGGATATCAAGATGCAATACTTGCTCTTTCCTTTGCCACAGTAGACAATTCCGTTCCTGATGTTCAGAAATGTGATGACGATGATGATAATGATGACGATTGCTTTGCATGATCACTACTGTTAGTGAAAGCATAAAATCATCTAACAATTTTGATAACTGATTTATACTTATTAAACTCATTTTTGATAATTTTGTTATTTACAAATATATGATTGCCATCCGTTCTTCCTTAGTCAATGTATTTCTTTGGATTAATTAACAAAAAGACTAAGTTAATGTCGTATTGCACAACTATTGTGATAGCATAAAAAGAAATTTTTTCTTTCAGGAAAACCTTTGCATATTTGATTTTTTACGTGTAAAGAAAATACCCTAAATTATTTCTGCACACTACATAGTCGGAAAATATTTTCTAATCTTTCAGGTATTGAGTAGATGATATCCTATCCTAGAATAGATTGGATAGCAGAGCATTAAGTGTAATCTAATTTATTTTAATAACTTTATTTCCCCTATAAATAGAATATCGGTATTGACTGAAAAATATTTAATGTCCAGGTTCCTTATTGAAGCACTATTTATTTGATAGACCCATATAATGAGTTCATACCTATAGGAGCTAATTAAAGCATTTACTGACAACCTTTATATATAATCATTGTTTTATATTGGTAATGCTTAACAAGATCGCACCATTCCATGATAATATACATCATTATAAGAATTCTTTGAATGTATAAAACCTGTTGATTACATGATGTTGATAAAAGAAAGACAATCCTACAAAAAAAGATTAATTAATTGGATATTCTAGTCAAGAAAATGAAGAAAAATGTTGATGACAATTTGGTAAAAAGAAAAAGTACTACAACAAATAAGTATAATAATACACATCTTTCACCAAATGTAGATAGTTTACAGGATAATCAAATAACTTTTGTTAATTTTTCCAATAGTTACTGTATATGTATAATTGATGTAATTGATTCTACAAATAATACATATAATATATTAGAATCTAAAAAGATCAAACAATACTATTCTGTATTTCTCAATACTATGACTTCAATAATAAAGCGTCATAGTGGTAAAGTAATTAAAAACGGAGGCGATAACTTGTTATATTATTTTCCAAGAACAATGAATCAACATAATTATTTAGATTTTCAAGATGTAATTGAATGCGGATTATCGATGATTGATGCAAAGGATCGGTTAGATCTGTTGTTGAATTTAAATGGCTTGTCTCCTATAAATTATAGGATTAGCTCAAGTTACGGAAAAGTAGAACTAGCGATCGTAGCAAATTCGAGTAGTGGCGACATTTTTGGAACACCTGTAAACATATGTTCTAAAATTAATCATTTAGCTTCATCAAATCAAATGATAATTCACGGAGATCTTTATCAAATTATGAAAGAAATGCCTTATTTCAATGATTATGTATTTGAGGAATTAAATCGAAAAAAAGGTGTTGATGACTATTCAGATAATAATAGAGATGTATATACAGCGTATTCTGTTCATCGATTTGCAGATACTAATAAACAAAAAGAAATAGAAAACAAAATATTAGAACTGCATGCTGAACGTAAACGTATTAACCAAAATAAAAATAACTCGTCTTTTAATATTTTATTAATAGATGATGACAAAGACATTCT
>DATEOO010000034.1:0-3032 GCA_035274085.1 Candidatus Nitrosocosmicus sp. | reverse complement strand
CATCCAGTCTCTACAGAGATGGAGGTACTTGGTACCCAAATGGCATGTCAGTTTCTCAAGCTCGACCACCATATCCATTCTTCCTTGGAGAAAAGTTTGATAGAAATAGAAAGATACAGTATATCAAGGACAGAACCGAATTCTTTGACGACTACTTCCCTTGCAAGTTGAAGAATTGCAAACTAAAACATGTGAGGAACTGGTTGAATCTTTTTATCGCCTATCATAACAAGGAGTTAAAACCCGTTAAATGAACAGAGCCGAAGATTGGCTTAATCAGCCAAAATGTCTTGTTTGTACAATACATTCATGTTATTAAGTAGTTTATGAATACAGAATAATCATAGTCAATATGCTCTCCTTATATTTTGCTTATATATGAAAGTGAGACAGTAGAGACACCATTTTTGAATTAATCACCCACTAATATACTATCTATATACAAACTGTTTTATATACACTAGTTCATCCCTTCGTATAGTATAAGAGACGGCTTTGACTCTGAATATTGACCCTTCTTTTATGGTTATATCTATACACTTGCAATTTAAAAATATTTTCAAAAAATACTTTAAGAACAGCAAAAATTTACATTATTCCCTCCAGTATTTTCAAAAAATCATAAAAATCCTAATTCATGACTATTTCTGGGATTATCAGATGCGTGAACAAAAAGGACGATGTTATCGATAATCCCTAATGATCTTACTAATTTGAGGTGCCTATGTTATAGTTGCAAAATAATTCTCTAGTGCTGATTTTAACTTTTGAAAGAATATTTTCGAAGACAAATGTATTATATAGTTTATTTTCTTAATTTATTCATGACCAAGCAATATGCCAGTCAAGATGTCCTTTGTGAGACTGATTGGGTTAACGATAATCTCGCAAACGACAAAATAAAAATTTTAGAAGTAGATTATGATGTAGAAAATGCCTACAAGGAGGGCCATTTGCCAAATTCTTACATGGTATGGTGGAGAAGGGATATAAACGATTCATCAACCCGAGATATTATTAATAAACACCAATTCGAGGAATTAATGTCACGTCTAGGTGTAAAACCTGATGATGAATTGATCCTATATGGGGATTTCAACAACTGGTTTGCTGCATTTGCTTTTTGGGTTTTTAAATATTTTGGTCATAAAAAAATTAGAATAATGAATGGTGGCAGGAAAAAATGGGAAAAAGAAAATAGGCCTTATACTAAGGATGAACCCACTCCGAATCCTACCAATTATGTAGCATCTGCTCCTGATGAAGGCGTACGTGCTTATCTTGATGATGTCAAACGTTCTTTTAGGAAACAAGAAGTTGGCTTAGTCGACGTTAGGTCGGCAAAAGAGTTCAGCGGAGAGATTACCGCACCACCAGAATATCCTATGGAGCATGCACAGCGAGGTGGACATATCCCGGGGGCTAAAAATATACCTTGGCTTCAGGCGATAAACGATGATGGAACATTTAAGACCCCAGAAGAGTTGGAATCGTTGTACAAAAAACAAGGTATTACACCTGATAAACATATTATTTGTTACTGCAGGATTGGCGAACGTTCATCTCATACCTGGTTTGTATTGAAATATTTGTTAGGATATCCTTCTGTCAAAAACTATGACGGCTCATGGACGGAATGGGGAAATATGATCGGAAATCCGATTGAAAAATGAATAAGGAGATAAATATTTGATGTCTGGTAAAACTACCCATCCGACACCTGAACCTCTATTAATTAAGAAAGGAAAATTCTATTTTATTTTTGAAAATTCTCAATTTCTAATATTGGTGGACAAGACCAAACGCGGACTTGAGGTTAAAGATACAATAACCGATGAAAATAGTAAAGTGATATATGAAAGAGGTATAATTTATGACATGGAAGGGACTGGCCACAAGGTTGTAAAACGCTGGTTTTATCCTAAAATACAATATAGTCTGGAGTTCGTTACTGTCGCTGCAGAAAGGATGGAAAAAAAATATAATGAAATAAGAGAGATGACGTGTCCAGACGATCTTTAGATCAGTTCTTTTAAGTATACATAAGTTTTAATAACCTCAATAAAAAGTATTTATATTCAATGTCCCTCTTGCTATCAGATAAAGTTTGGGTAATGCTTTCTGAAGTCGCAAAACGAGGTATTTATCCAACTCATAGTGCGAAGCTAGGCATATACAGATTGCCTGTAGACATCATTGGACAGTCAGAGGTTAACGGGATTATGAACGAACTTAAAACTCAAGGATATGTTCTCGATACTTATGCTGACAGAATTTTTGTCACTTTTAAATGGGTTGAAAAAGGTTTTGATATCTACACAAATACAGAACAATCTGCCGAACTAAATGTAACAGTTGAAATAGTAATAGGAGAAGTGTTGGATATTATTTATCAGATAAAACCTTTGGAGACCTTTGGTGACTTTTATTGGATCCGAAATTATAGACAAAAAGCTGATCACAATGCCAAAATAATTATAGACAATATAATCCGAAATACCAAGATAGGACAAAAACTAATTACTTATTATCAGAAGATTCAGAAATTAAGCCACGACGATTCAATAAAGAAATTAGAATCGATCACCCCTTTAGCAAACGCACAAAAGAATCTTAGGGAAGAAAAAAAACCACTAGTAAATCAACCTACAACGATTACAGCTGGAAAACCCTCCGGCGAAACTTTAACTCAAGATCAGGCGGTTGCTATTCCATCTCCTATAGCTGCATCTAAGGCTGCAAAACTTTCAGAGAACACTACAATTCAACTTACAGGAACTGGAACAGACCACCAGGCAGCAGATGGTCCTATAGATACTGGCTTTAAATCAAAAAGACAATCTGTAGGAAAATATCAAGGAATCCAGGTATGGGGACCATATGATGCACCAGGACAACTTGGGATTTGGGGTACTGACGTATGCGTTGATTTTGATATCTGTATTTCAGATGGTGCATGTATTGATGCATGCCCTGTGAATGTTTATGAATGGCTTGATACACCAGGACATCCAGCTTCAGAGAGAAAACCA
>DATEOO010000033.1:0-2120 GCA_035274085.1 Candidatus Nitrosocosmicus sp. | reverse complement strand
ACAAAAAAGTATAATGGAGAAGATTCAAGATTTTGTATATTATTAAATTTTAGGTCTAGTAGGATAGTGAACTTACTACCATGTTCTGTTTCTTTTACAACTGGTTTTTTTGATTTTTGTCTAATTCGATCTAATGCTTTTTTGTTTAATGAAAACTGTTTTTCCAAATTTGTGATATCATCATCAGAAGGATCTGATATATCAATCCAAAGATTATGGTTCTCTCTTAAATCTATAGCTAATTCTTTTTTCTCTTCTATCATTTCTTCTGGGTTGTAATAGAAGAAGGTTTTTTGCACTATATTTGATATAGTTTTAACCTATTAATGTCTATTTCATATCAAAGTGGGCGCATCAACACTCCGAGTTGAAGATCAAATCTTTGGTAAGTTGGTTTTTGTGTTCCAAGTCCTTTTATCAAAGATTTGGCCAAATGATAAAAAAGATCAAAATTTAAATCATAATATTTTCTTACTAGTTGTTAACTTGATTATTTCCAAATATTTATTATGAATTCGAAGCACAACAAGTTCTTATCCGATCATACGTTCCTATCAATAACATATAACTAATTTCTAATTTTAATCCATCTTCAATTACGACATGTTAGATAAAACTGTCGGTAAAATAATTGGATATCTTTTCAGAAAGATAAACAGTCATGTAATTGCACCAACAGACTTTGATACGCTATAAGTTAGATTCGCACGCAATATGCGTTGAAATTACCACATAAACCGATATTTTGCGTATTAGACAAATTCTATATAGAATGCAATCCATATAGAAATTACCTAAATCATTACATCCATCACAAATTCCCTCCATCATGTAGAAATATTGTGGGTAGTATTCGCTATCTGGATATGGCATCATTTTCTGCCCACTTTATTGCTACTGTGGCATGTTTATTTATCATGAAATTTTCTCCCTTTCTTAGAAGGGGTTAAATTGCTTACTTCTCTCCAATATTATTATCAAATAATCCTAAAAACAGAGGTAATGATGACATGTGACTGCAACAGCAACATGTAGTTCATTGTTTGAGGAAAATAATTTGGGAGGAACTTATTGGAATAGTGAGATTTTACCTGACCTGTTTATAGTATCACTTAATAAATATTCTCAAACATCTTTAGCACTATCAGTAAATTTCTCTATTCGAGTTGAATTTGAATGATTCTGTCGAAGAACTAAAGCCCCACATGCCTGTTTCGGTAAGAATTGCAAGATAGCGTTGTAAAAAAGTAGATCGTGTTTTAAACAAACGGATATAGTTTTTAATTGAATAAGCTGATGCTGTGAGAGGCTATTATAAATTATACATTCTCAGCAACAACCATCAAAGAATTATCCTATATTCTCTAGTTCTTGAGAACATTCATTACAGACAGTTTCATCCTCTTTTGAAGTAAATACTTTGCCACACGATGAACATTTTATAGTATGATCTTTATACATATCTTTATAACATTTACAACAAATTATTAAAACTATTACCATCTTACATCTAACGTTATACTTTGTAATCTTTCAGTTACTTGTTAAAAACCTGATAAAAATTAGTTCAATTATGCACTAGAAATTGAAATAAATGCTATTGTGCACATAGAGATTCTCCTACAGTGCCATTTGATAGTGTTTCTTATCTGTGCCAAAAGTAAATATTTCATAATAATTCCGTATTTAAATACAAACCTTTATGAAAGGGAAAAAAAAATAAGGACAGAGTCAGCGACTGTCGTTACTATTTGAACATCGTTATATCTCTCCATTCCAATAGATTACAATGTTTTCTTATCATTACTAGATCAATAGCCCGTAAACTCTTCTACCTTGATTTTTTCTTTTGAAATTTTTAATTCTTCTTGCAACAATGATTGCATAGATTTCAACATACTTGGTGGGCCGCAGATGTAGAATATTGAATTATTTAATAAGGTATTGTCGAGATATTTTAAAATCATTGCTTTATTTATTCTCCCGGATTCTCCATTCCAATCATCAATTATGCCAATTTGTTGATCCTCATCATGTTTGTCTTCACTAATAGTATAAATGATCTTCAGATTCTTGTTTAATATTGTCCAGTTATCAAACTCTTGTTTGAAAAGGATATT
>DATEOO010000032.1:0-5254 GCA_035274085.1 Candidatus Nitrosocosmicus sp. | reverse complement strand
ACCTATAAGAGGAAAATTGTTAACAAATCCAATTAATTAATCAGATAAGTAATCGAAAGATGATCCCCCGAATTTTAGTTATTTCCAAAAAAATAACAAGTATGATGATTAAATCAGGTCTGTCTCGGTTTATCTACGGATACAAACATAGATCATACTGTCAAAATCAAAAATTTGCCGAAGTAACATAATAATATTTGTTCATAGATATCAGTAGAAATATTGCAGTAGGCTGAATTTGATAAGATGACTAGTCAAAATTGGTGTAAGATTACAGTAAACCATTATTTGTCGATAAAACAATTTCAAATATATCAAAAGGTTTAAGGTTAATAACTTCAGATTTTATTCTTACCTGTGCAATACCATGAATTATTAAAACCTAAAAATTAGATTGGAATGTAATTTTGAGCAACAATTACTTGAATACTCCATCTTGGTTAAAAAAACAGTAATTAATCTAGCATAAGTATTATACTTATTACTATGGAGATCTTTGACTTTATACACTTCATTGAGGGAATGGATTACTTAGCGATATTTCTTTTGACATTTATTTCTGCGGTGCTAATTTTTGTTCCCATTCCCTATTTCCCTATTCTAATGACAGCAGTTTTAGTCACGGATTTAGATCCAAATTTAATAATTTTATTTGGTGCACTTGGAGCCGTAAGTGCTAAATCAATTATTTATATGATTAGCTATTATGGAACAAACATTGGTAATTTAAAAAGAAACTTTAATTCAACGGATTATCCAGAAACATATAGGATCCTAAGAAAATATGGAGGTTTAACAATATTTCTGGCAGGTATTACACCCATACCGGACAATATTATTTTTATTCCATTTGGAATGTACAGATATAATCCTCTAAAATTCATCTTGATCACATTTTCTTCCAAAATGCTATTGAACGTAATAGTTGTGTGGGGAACAATAATTATTGGCAAACCAATAATAGGAAATTTTTCTGAAATGTCTTTAGATATTAATACTTTAATTGTTGCGGTGGTAATATCAATAGTCGTATTTAGTATTTTATTCATATTCTTCTTAAAGATTAAATGGGCTGTTTTTCTCGAAAGATTTTTTGTAAAAATAAGATCGTTGAGAAAAAATAGAAATAGGATTTCATAGTGACGCTTATCATATACAGACTCATATATTAAGCTGGAGCAAGATTATTATGAAAACTAATGAAATACTGATACATGATTACTTTTAATTATTCAAATGTAAATGAGGTCTCAAAAGCTGATATTGTTATAATTGGTGTACCTGATGAATCCAAATCCCACGCGAAAAGAAAGGGCACAATAAAGGGTCCAGATATTCTTCGAAGATCATCTAACGAATATAACTTTTTTGAGAGAGGAGGAAAAACTATTCCTATTTGTCCAATGCGTGGAGTGATAGATGGAAAATGTATTTATGATTACGGGAATGTTAGAAGAGAAAACTTGTATCGACTAATATTTGAGCTAGTTTCCTCAAATAAAATTCCTATCGTGATAGGAGGAGATCACTCGATTACTACTGTTATATTGCATGCAATAGGGGACTATATTGGTAAGACAGGACTAGTGTATTTTGATGCTCATCCCGACTTTGTTTCAACTACAAATGACTATTACGGCTCCGTATTGCATGACGCTTCAAGATGGATAGATTTTGACGAAAGTATTTTGATAGGAACACGTTCGGCTGAGCCAGAAGAATTAGAAAATGCTTTCAAAGTAGGATTAGACATTGTTACGCCTCTAGATATAAATGAATTTGGAATTGCAAAATTCATCGATAAGGTGAAAGCAAAAAGTAACAAAGGTAAGAAGTATATTTCCATCGATCTTGATTGTTTGGACCCAGCCTTTGCTCCGGGAGTTTCAGTCCCCTCAGCAGGAGGTCTATCAAGTATTGATTTGATAACTCTGATTAAGGTGGCTGTTAGTTCAGGTATTCTCGGTCTTGATATAGTAGAACTCTTACCGGAATTTGATATCAATAACGCAACTTCAATTCTGGCTTCTAGAATCTTGCTTGAATCGATTGCTTCAATTGATCTGGCTCAATGCTAAACTCTTATTGTTTCTAAAAATTAATACTAGATATATATTTAATAATAATCTATTTTTCTAACTAATGTAAGTTAGAGTTCTGCTATAACATTTCAGATAATATAATTTTTCATAAAACAGTTATGATCATATAGATAGAAAAGTTAACCAAATTATATAAGCAAGTTGTCCCTGTTTTGATCTAAAATGTCAAAGACAATATTAGAATTTCCTCCAGGACCATCATCAAAATTTTCTCTAAGATTACTAAGTCAATTGTCAAAAGATCCAATCAAAACTTTAAGTAATTTTGCACAAAGTTATGGAGAGATCACTCACTTTAAAATTGGTAATGGTCATGTATATTTAATAAATAATCCAGATTACATTGAAAAGATTTTGATCTATAATCATAAAAATTTTAGAAAAGGTAAAAGGCTGCAAACAGCCAAAAGATTGTTGGGCGAAGGCTTAGTAACAAGTGAGGGTGAGAAGCATGATAGTCAAAGAAAAATAATTCACCCGTTATTTTTACCGAAGAGAATTGCTTCTTATGGTCAAATCGTTGTAGACAAGACATCCTTGATGTGCAAAGAATGGGAAGATGGCCACATAATGGATATTCATAAAGAAATGATGAACGTTACTCTAAGAATAATTTGTAAATCCATTATGAACTATGAAATTGATTCCGAAGAAGCATCTAAATTTTCGTCTGCATTAGAAGTTTCAAAGAAATACTTTAAACGCCTTCAACATCCAATAGGACACATTTTGGATCATTTTGAAATTCTACCAGAAGTACATAAAAGTAGGGAATCGATAAAAACACTTGATTCCATAGTTTATCAATTAATTGAAGATAGAAAAGAGATTATCCCTAACGATGAAGGTAAAGGATCAGATAGACAAGTAGAGAAGGAGGATGACTTGTTATCAAGGCTAATACAAGCACAATTACTATCAACCATTAAATCAAAAGTGAAGCAAAATAATGAATTCGACAAGGATCAAACAAATATGATATCGGACCTTAACCCCATGACTGATCAGCAAATTAGAGACAATGTTATAACCATGCTCATAGCAGGACACGAAACTACATCAAATGCAGTTACGTGGACATATTATCTCATATCCCAACATCCAGAGGTAGAACAAAAAATGTTTGAAGAAATAGATTCCGTACTTTTAAAAAATATGGATGGAAAGAAAAAGATCTATAGAAATCCAACAGTCAAAGATCTTCCCAAATTCAAGTATATTGAAAAAATATTCAGAGAATCAATGCGCATTTATCCACCTGTTTGGAGCATTGGCAGGTTAGTTGAAGAAGATTATTTGATTGATAAATATACGATTCCAAAAGGATCTTCAATCCTAATGAGTCAATACGTTATGCACCATGATAATCGATATTATGATAATCCGGGCGAATTCAATCCTGATAGATGGACTGATGAGTTTAAAAGACATTTACCAAGATTTAGTTACTTTCCATTTGGAGGAGGAATACGTGGTTGTATAGGAGAATCATTCGCGTGGCAAGAGGGCATACTATTAATTGCTACAGTTTCAAGCTATTGGAGATTAGAGCTTATCCCAAATCAAAAAATAAAAATGGATCCGGGAATCACACTTAATCCAAAAAATGGTATAAAGATGAAGTCAAGGATTAGATCGATATAAAACCAGTCATCATTAATCGTATCTTGGGCGAATACAAAATTACTTAATTGACAAATCAAAAAATAAGATTAACTAGTGACATAGATGAGGGATTTAAATCGATAAGAAAAGTTAAGAAATTAAATAGGAGAACCAATTCAAGTATGCAATTCGTTTTTACATTATTTTTGCTCAGCTAATTAAGTGCGATTCCATTTGAATTTATAGTCTCTATCTGATTGTTTTTGGTGTCTCCCTATCCAGCCTATAAATATTCTGATAAGACATTAATGTTCTATAAAAATAGTAATGGTATAATTATTGTTGATCTTAGATGGTTTGCCAACTTCTCCTATATATTGGCCATCGTAACATAATCTTTCATTAGTTTCCTTGATATAATTTTGAGGTTCAGATTACTCGAAAAAACGGGAATGAATCATAAATTGGATTTCTTTTTCTTCTGGGAGGCTATGACGATATTTTTAATGGTTACAATTATTTTTGACTTTTTATTAATTTATTGGAAAGCTGCATTAGCCTATGTGCGTAGAAGAATGTTTATTCATTATAAGTTAATATTGAATGGAAAAGAGAAGTAAAAGAGGAAACCAGATAAATTTTTCTACCTCTAATTAGAATTATTTTGAGTTTAACAATATATTTCCAACATATCATAATCGATTAGGCAATAATAATGCAACAATATATTATGTTGATTTAATCATAGGGTATATTACAATCTGTTCCAGACATCCTTAATTTTTTTGCATACAAATAGAACTGATCCGAGTAATCAATTGATTCGAAACTAAGAAATTTTCTCAATTCTAGAAAAGTCGGTAAAAATACCTGAATATTATCAAATCGCCCATCACTATAATATTTTTCTAGCAATAGGTATAGGATTTTTAGGTATAACGACCTCCTAATACAACTAAAGTATCTGATTTGTATCACAGATTTTTTGTCGAAGCTATCTTCACTAAAAATTTTTTTTATCATTACAACCCCTACTATTACATCATCTTCATCTAAAACAATCAATAATCCATTACCTTTTATTAGTAAATCTAGGTTTAAATAATCCATATTCAATTTGTAGAATCTCCATGAATCAAAATACCTATCATCCATGATTTTTGTAGTATTTGGATTAGATAAGTATCTACGAATCATGGCGACGTCCGCTAACTGTGGTATCTTAATAACTAACTTGATTGATGGTATATTTCCAAATGTGGATAATTTCTTGCCCGTAAATCCTAATTTTTCTAACTTTACATTATAATAAGTGCAAGTGAAGACTTTCAAAAATCCTAATTTTTCTAGCATTTTTTGCGAAGCAAAATTACCTTGAGAAACCAAGGCACAACATTCATTTAAGTTATTCCTGATCCCATAATCAATACTATGGTTTAAGAGAGCGGTGGCAAAACCATTATTTCTATAGAGCTTATTTATCCGTAGCCCTTCAATCCATAATGAATTATTTAAACATTGAAGAATATGGATGACTCCTACTATAT
>DATEOO010000031.1:0-19699 GCA_035274085.1 Candidatus Nitrosocosmicus sp. | reverse complement strand
AGCGCTTGTTGATTTTTCAAGTGATATAGAATCTTGACTAAAACTACTGGTAATATTGGCTAACTTGCCATTTTTGGCCATAGAAGAGGTCACACCCATAGTTACGTTCATAGGTTTGTCCATATTTTTGGTAATATTGTTACCAGTTAATGTTGAATTGGCATTCTTGTTGACGGCGGTAGTAGAGTTTATCATATTTTTATGAATATAAATATCAACAGAGTCACTTTTGTTGTTATTCCTGTCCAAGACTACTTTGTCTTTGGAAACTGATAGTGTAATTGGAATTTGATCTAATTTTTCTTTAGGAATAATACCAAGCTTGTTTTCGGTCCATTCTGCAAACCATATTGAGCCATTATTATCAAACGTAAACCTAAGTGGATTTGAAGAATTAACCCATAATGGGTTTTGAGTTGGAATATAATATTCAACTAGAGTTTTATTCTTAGGATCATAAGATGCTATTGCATTTCCATAGTGTTCATTAAACCATACTTTTCCGTCTCTATAGGCATTAACATAGGGCAAAGTGGTCAAATTACCAGAAGCAGAGGGGTTGGAGGTTGCGTATGTCTTTATTTCACCGGTATTGGGATTTAACGAGAAGAATAGATTTGCAATATGACTATTGGCCCAAAGAAGTCCATTTTCATCTTCTGCAATACTGAACGGAACATTATGAGTGTAGGTCACATCATGAATAGTTAGAGATTCGGCATCTACATCATATTTAATAATTTGTCCACCTGCAGGAAAGTTTGCAGTTGAAAACCATAGTGTTTCATTTGCATTAGTAAGGTTAGTAGTATTGACAGTGGTATTGGTAATGGTATTGCCGAATCCAAAGCCATTGGATATAGGTCCCATTGTTTGAAAATTGATTTGTTTAGACATATCCAATTCTGAGATGCCCTCAGTTGTATTGCTAATAACCTTTGATGGCTCCAGAAATCCAAGTCTATTTCCAAATATTTGAGTAAACCATACATTATTGTCAGAATCAAATGCTACTGATAATGGGTATCCTCCTTCTTGAAGTAATCTATAGTTTTCAAACTTTCCTTCTTTGACAAAATATTTCCATATAGAATTACTGAGTTCATCTGTAAACCACAAATCACCATTCTTATCAAACTTCATATCCCAAACCATAGAACCAATAATTCTTGTTTGCTCTGGCCAGTCTGGTATCTTTATGATTTTGTCAAATTCCAAGGTCTTTGTATTAAATACTATTAAACTTCCTAATTTTCCAGAAGCTATCCATATATTATTATCCTTATCTACTGTTAACCCTACAGGCTGGCTACACTTTACAGGAATAACAAATTCGTTAACATATGGGTTTGAATTTACCATATCATTTCCACAAAACCTCTTTTTGTCTTCCTCTGACATCGTTGTATTGGATGGATTGTGGTTCATTCCTGACATATGTTCCGAATGAGGGTTATTGGTTATTGTTGTTGTTGTTGCATAAACAACTAATGGATCAGTTGAGGTCAGAAAACCACTATTCATAGAAAAATTATAGAGTCCGATAATAATTACAACAGAAATAATAAAAAATACAATTGGACTGCATTTAGTCAATATCATTATACTTAGCTTAAATTTTATCATTAATATTTATTCTTATACAATTCTAGAATGGCAATTAAATATCTGATATTTATGAACATGGTAAGTTAAAATAATGTTTTGTATTCCTATTAAAAAACCATATTATATTTTAAAAGCAAAAATCAAGTATAATATTATTCTTAACTATTTCGAAGAGATATGATATAGATAAAATATCAGAATCCAATAATTCTGGAGATAAAATTATTGGATAGTTAGTAAATGTCTGGAATAGTCAAATATTTAAATAAATAATTAATTGGCGGGACTACTTTACCAGTAATCCTACTTTGAAATAAGATTTTAAGTAAAAAATAATATCTTGTATCTTTCTAATGGATAGTGAGTTCACTCAGCCTATTTGATATCATCGCTCTCAAAGATCTAGATTTTTAATTCATTGTAAACACAACAGTATTAGATTAGCATCATCTATTCATGCTTCACGACTCAAGGAGTAGAAGGGGACACTACTTCCTTAATTTGTTTTTGATTTTTCTTAAAATTCATTATGCCAAAGATTGATATGATTATTGACAAAAATATTACAAGGTATAAAAGGGTCAAATTTGATGCAAAAATATCAGTTGAACTATGGACATCTAGATTACTTGAGGTCAAATTTTGGTTCAGTGAATCTAAAGAGGGCGGAGAAGTTACTGATAAAAATGACGCAGCAACTAGGACCGATATGCCCAACACGGATTCTATTTTTAAGGATTTGTTAATTTTTCTCAAAAATACTATACTGTTTGGCTTTATTTCCAAATCTTGATGGCCTTCTGTATTACGTTTTGTATCGGCGTTACTTGTGGAAATTAGTTTTGCATAATTGTATATCTTGCCTTGGTTATAGCGACCGATAAATATCATTGGAAAAGCCAAAGAAAGTTTTATTATAAGTATTAGTCCATAAACAGAAATAAGCAAAAATGACAAATTTTGTAAGTGTACAAAGGCCAAGTATAATCCAGTTATACCTATGACACTGATAGCAGTAACAGCTATAAAAGAAAAGTACATCAAACCTTGAGTCATTTGTTCTAAAGCATTCTCTTCTGAAATATTTGGTACTATATTTTTATCAATAATGTCAGACTTATTAGAAGTAATAGAATTCCTCTTTGTAAATAAGGCAGTAAGGTAGAATAATCCACCTATCCAAATAGATACAGCCATGAAATGAATCCAATCTACCGAAACTGCTAAAGATGAAAAAGAATCTAATGAGTTACTGTGGCTTACCATGCTATTAGAATAAAGATTGAATGAGCTTATTACAAGGATGGAAATCAAAAGTATCCGATCCAATTTACCGTAATTAAATTCAATTTGGTAATGGTCTTGATCTTGTTCTTGCTCTTGTTTTTGGTTCAATCTTTTCTTATTCTTGTTGTTGTGGCTGAAGTTTCTACTTATCATGATGCGATAGAACATTAGGATACCAATTATTACAAAAGAAGTAACAATCCTCAACATCCAGACATCTCCAACTGGAGTTGAATAAACAATCCAAAACGCTGACGACATATCAAATTCCAAGTTTTGCGCTAATTCATAAGACGAGAGTAGAATGATTCCTGTAGAAAACGCGATAATCGAAATACAGCATATTAGAAGAAAAATCGTCAACTTCCTGGATGAATGATAGGAAGAGGCAGAAACGAATTGATCTATATTATTTTCGTGAGATTTTTTATTGTGTCGGAGAGATCTGTGTAATATGAGATGGTTAAATATAAGTCCCACAAGTGCAACCTGTGATATAATTAGCACAGCCTTCAGCACTGCGTCATAGGCGGAAGTCACCGATTCGGTTGATGCACCAGAACTAGAAGTGTCATCCAATGCTTCTTGTGCTAAAACAACAGGCGCCACAAACGACAATGTATATAGTACACCAACAATTAAAGAAAAAGAAATAAGATATTTTTGAGAAATCACAGCCCGATTCCTCTAGATTCATACATGAGAAAAAATAATTTAGAGCCTAAATCTAAATCGAGATTATTATTCTTAGTCAAAGTGTCTACCTCTAACAAATTTTCAAGTTCCTTAATTAGTTGTATGGCGGGTGCGGGTGCTTCTGAACTTTTAAGATCTGTCTTATTTGGAGAGACAACTGTTAATTTTACGTTATTAGTATAAGCTACAGCAACCACTACCTGTTCTTTGGCCCACTCCATCTCCATTCGACAATTTTTTCCATTAAATGAATACAAAGGGATCTGGCGTGCGAATTGGAATTGTAAATTTGATAACATAAACAAAAGTGTTATTCCAAAACAATGGACCCTATTCCTTTGAATTTGATGGATCAATGCTACGTTTAAAATGTACAAAAAAAGGTATATAACTTGTCTAGTTCAATCATCGAAGTCAATTATGAAAGTAGAAAGAATTAAATCAAAATGTGTTTCGAAACAAAATAGATAATTTATTTGTTTATATAAGCAGCAATAGGCAGACAAATTTTTGATGCCTAAATGCAAGTTACCGATTATCTATCAACATAATATGACTAAAACGCTTTAGATTTGATAAGGTGTTAGTGGTCAAAATGCTGATTTATGATCTTTTTTGACTGAAGCGAATATCCTATGATTGACCAAATGATTTTTAATTTAACTTGATCTAATTAATGTACATTCGTTGAATGTACAAGAAGTCATATAAATTACGATTTCGGATTATAATATGACCTTCACCGAATCATAGAAACAGACACAAAAGCAAAGATGCAAATGTCTCTTCGCGATAGTAAATAGTGGCAATAGATCTACTCAATCTTTGTCATTAATTACTATCTTGCTGCAATTTATCGAAAATCATCCTAAAATAAATATTCTAATTTAACGAATTATTTGTTATCATTTATAAATCAAACTATGATTATGATGGTAATTATTATAAAATTATTTTTAACAATTTATAGAGTACTAAACAATTGGATGAAAGATCTGTGATTTAAGATATCTGGAAATTGTTATTAATTTAATATCCATAAATTTATCTATCTACATACAGATTGTGGACGATATTGAAAGGAATATGTTCTACATTCATTCAAATTAAAAGATATCAAAATATCATATCCCTCAAAATGTTGGGAACTGTTGCCCTTACATTAGTATATTAAAATAATCTATGAATGTTTATACAATGTTACCTCAATGATATGAGAATTCAATTGAAGGAATTCACATAGTCGGACCCCAGGTCACGTAAAAACCAGACCAATGTAGGTCATTTTAATGTATAACATTTCTTGGTTGTTATTTAAAGACGTATTCCAGAAGAGTACCAATTTCCATGTGATGCTTCTGTGAAAAGTACTATAACTTCTTCTTTGCGAACCTTCAATATTTTAACTATATCTTCGGTAATTGCTTCTGCTAATCTATCCTTTTCCCTCTGAGTTCTCCCACTATACATTTGTACATTAACTATGGGCATGATAATTAATCACCATTGACATTAATAAGATTTCAACTATTGTGGAAGCCAGCACTATGTCTTCACAATAATTCCGGTGGTAATAAGTTCTAATAGATAAATATTTGATGACTATAAGTTTAACAAATTATTGCTTTTTGCCCTGAATTGCTATTTGAGATTTATAAGGAAGGAGAGGGAGAAGGAGGGGAATAAGTAAGTTAGATAATTAAAAGCCAAAAGACATCATGCTTGTCTACCTCTTTTATATTTTAATTCAGATATTACAGATAAATCTCTACTACTTTTAAAAGCCTCAAATAAATCATGAAATACATATCTCGAAAAGCTGTACAAACAAGCCAATTCAAAAAACAGATTATCTGTTTATGATTTTGTTTCTAACAGTATTTCCAAAAACCGCAGGAATCAAATAAATAGAAAAATTGTATTAAAATTCTGTCAGAGAATGATAATTGTTGTTGTTCTCGTTATTATCGGATAAAAAAGTAAACTACTACTATCCTAATTTAGCTCCAAAATTCAACAAAGAAAAAAGAAGCATCTTCTTCCATTTCACCTTGAATTTGTTTGTAACCTGTCCCTGGTTTTCAAAGAGGAAATACAAGATATTTTTGGTGATTTACTGCCTGAATCTTGTAAATTGCATCATAGAGTTATAATGCACTTATCTTATGTGCGATTCTGATCATTGACAATTTTAAAATGCTATAGAAAGAAAAATTAACGAGTAATACCGAAATATATGGAGAGATAGAATAGAATATTGGCAGTTTAATCTGTTTTTAAATATATATGGAATCACTTATAGATATATTAAGGGAAATTAATCAAATAAATGTGTCTCAAGTGACACAGGTTAATTCTTCCAAAGAAAAGTAAATTAAAATTCTAATGATAACATTTACAACCATCTTTAGATCGTTGAATATACCTATAGATATATGAATACGGTTATAAAAGAAATTAAGAATGCATTTTGCTTCCCCTCCTCAGGATTCTATGGTATATCAATTTGGTTAGTATCTTAAGAGAATTGAATGATTTCCAATAAGATAGTTAAATTATCTGAAATGAACTATATATTATGGTGAAATTATGATTAGTGTAAGTTCTCTTCAATTGGGGGTTAAAGTTAATTAATTATTTCAGTCATATTTTCAGATGAAAAGTTAGTGTTTATCTAGTGTAAGTTTCTTGCCATATTGCGAATAGCATTATGATAAGGAGTATAAAGCCGACAGCAGTAAGAATTCTAGCAATCTTTACACGTCCAGCCAATGCGAATACTGCGGAAATTGCAAATGGTAAAATCATTTCCCAGGTTATGGCAAATGCTTCAGAAATTCTTAGTTGTTCAGGTATATTCGGATTAATAGTGGTCACACCTGCTAATATCAAAATACCAGCAATTACTGTTGCATCAATTCCAGCGATATCCTTATCTTCGAACACTTGAGAGTAAATACAAGACTTAAGATAAAGATTTTGATTAATAGTTATTTAAGAATCAGATATTCGATCATCTAGCCAAAGTGGGGACTATTATAATGTATCATTAGTTTAATCAAATTGGTATTATGGGATAGTAACTGTTCTCCTGTGTAGAGATCAAGTTCCTTATGATAACAGTTTTCTAGCAATGAATATAAACTAAAGCTCAAACATAACTCACCCTTGATTCAAAGTTTCAAACAACTACTTTGGGACCAAACCGATGTTTGGAACTCAGCATCTTATTTGTGTAGATAGCCTAAACCATGGAAATAAGAACAATAAGTCTTTTTAAAAAAATAGCCTGTTCGATTTAAAGACAGAGACATCATGGTAATATAGTATGAGGTAAGTCTTTATTTATTTTAGTCCACATAAATTATTCATTTTCTTTTCTTCTCTTTGCTTTATCAAACATTTGTCTAGCAAATGCACCTACAAATGCACCTGCAAAAATACCAATGAACTGTCCATATGTCCCCCAAAAGTCTTTAAATTGATCATCGATACCCTTAGGTGGGATTACTGTTACTGTCAAGTTTACGGGTTTTGTTAAATAACCTACGGTTGGATACTTTTTGGATAATTCAAACTTGGGATCTACTGTTCCACCCTGAGGGGCAGTAGAAGTTGGTTTTGTTGTTGTGGCCACTGATGGTTCCCTTATTGTAACAACCAGAGGAATCGTATAAATACCAATAGGAGTTTGTTGAGGAACATCAATTTTAATCAAAGGAGGCTGATTCCTTTGGATAGTTACAAGAAGTTCACTGGAGTTAAAACCAGATCGAATATTGTAATCTTTAACCTTGCTGTTAAAGCTGCTAGTATCACCTAAGGTTATGTTAATAACATCATTAGAAAAACCAGAAGTAGATTTTATTCGAGCCGGAATCGACTGTTCTTCACCTTGTCTAATAGTTATGTCACTTGGTGAAGTAGATATTTCCAGACTAGGAGGAGGTATAGTCACCCAGTTAGTGAATTGTCTAACTTCATTGGATCCGATTGACTCTGCCGTGTAAAATAATAAATTGTACTCACTGGGCGAATTTATAGAACTCAGATCCAAGTTTAATCTAACGTAGCCAGGGCCCACAGGTGATTCGGTATGGGATTGAGTAAAGTTAGTTTTAGATCCTATCAACATATAGCCACCAGTTGAGGACAACTGGTAAAGATATCCACTTAATTTCCCATCAACTGATTCTATATAAAAATCATAATCTGCGCCATTATATCCTGTTTCTGTGTTGGTGTCTGCATCAATAAGCATTCCATAGCTTAATTTTCTAGAGGATTGATCATCAGTAGAATTAGAAACAGAAGAATAATTGCCAAAACCTGAGTACAACCAAATAGTAGTGTTTAAAATTTGTCCGTCACTAACATAATTGACTGCCAATATGTCAGTATAGCTTGATTTCAAAGATGCATCACTGTTGCCATATGTTTGAACCCAGTCACGATTTTCATTTATTAGTTCTTGAAGCTCAAAAGTAGGTGACGAGGCCATAGCTATATCATACAAAAAATCCTTGCTCAAAAATGATAATAATAAGAGGAAAGAAACAATTACAATTGAACAAAGAAGAGCATATGTATTAAACTGTATTTGCACCTAATATTCTAAATGGTATTATAGGGGATTAAAATCTTTTTCTTATAATGTTTTTTTGAATATAGATAAAATTTGTATCCTTATCCATCCAAATAACCATTTTATCATACAGATTGTTTAAAGTTTTATTTCTTTTAATTCAGAATGAATCACTATTATTTCGTATCTCCTTGCATAATAGCAATCGGATGTATAGAAACACGTTAAAAGGTCGTCATAATATATTTTTTGAAGATTATTTATAGGATCAAAAGTCAATACCAAGGATAAGAACTATTAGTGTTTAAATTTTTGTCTAATATAAACACTAAAGGGAATTATTATCAACCACAAATATCGAGAGACATCTAAATTGATAAAAGATACCACAATGGATAATAGAAATACTAGAGGTAAAACTAAAAGTTGGACAAACAAGCCTTTCTTGAACAGAGGATGAAGATTTTCACCTACAGCATTAATCCTTATTGCATACCACCAAATTACAACAAGTAATGCACTTGTTGCAACAACCACTCCGTAATAAATCAAAAATGAGACCCTATATGAATCAAAAGTTATGACCAAAGATGTGGATATCGATAATAGTGTTATCAAGAGCAGGAAAATCAGGTTCAGATAAACCATAGAGAGATATGAATCCTTAATGTGATTGAATACCTGATGATATGAAATCCAGAACATGGCAATAATAAAAAAACTTAGAATGTAGCCTTCTACTTGGGAAGACATATCAAATAGCTCTTCAATGAGTTGTGGTTCAGTAAGATTTGAGCTGAGGTCAGGAATATCGATTGTCAAGGCCATCAAAGTTATGGCAAACGCGAATACTGCATCACTAAATGAGATAACGTGTTCTAATCTTATTCTTGGTGTAAATGCCTTTGTTGACAATTCGAATAACTCAAATTAAGAAGATCCCATTTTAAACTTTGTTCTATGCATTTCTGCATTTCTCATTGAATTAATGTACATACTTTTCTTGAATCTAATAGTCTATCTCTTGCACCATTCGCAGAGGTTATAGTTTAAATGAATCGATGTTAATAAACTGAAAATGAAATATAAATAGAAGCTTTGTAACAGAGTTTCTTTTGCAAATTTTGAGAATATGAATTTGGTGTTAGTTGGATTATGGTTGAAAATTGGAGGTTAAACATAACAAATGATATGGATAAGGTTATTTGAAATTTCGAGTATCAAATTGGAGATTATTGGCAATCTATAAATAACAGTTGAATCTTCTGATATATACCTACCAATTCATGGAAGAGGATCACTCTTCCAATTGAACGAATACCTACCAGTGTGAAGTAATAAAGGCTACATTCACATGATAAGTATTATGATAAAAGAGTCAATAGTGACCTTATTTTTCATAATACAAAAACGTGGAGGGTTACGAGACACCTATTGATGCCTTTATTGCTTCGCAGATCTAATCGTTATTTTTAACCATAAATTTATGGTCTTTGTTACTTGTTTTTTAAATGTGATAGTAGTTAGCAAACCCAGGATATTACAAAGACAAGAGTGTATGCATCTACAAATTGATCTTTTCTAATTCCATATTTTATCATGTATTTCTAGATCTACATTATCCATATACTCAATATGTCAAGGCATAATTACATGTAATTGTGGAATTTCAACCTCCTTTCTACGCTTGAGATTCATTATGTACTTTTTTCCTACAGAGTGTTACGCATCGCTAACATAGCATTGGTGGTAGTATAATGAGCATTCTTGATCCACAATTAATCTTTTTAAGATTATTTTTTCCCAAATCAATGAAGGTTTACTATGCCTTGAAAGGGGAGTTGGTTGTGATTTAGTGCACTTTATGTAAAATTTAATCAAAAATATTCAAAATGGATCTTTCCACCATCTTACTTTCCTTTTAAAACATACCGGGCAATACAATCTGGCAGCATCTATTTGAATTTGACCCGACGCTTCGTAAAAGGAGGTGCTCCACGAACAACTGTCACATTTTATGAAATATTTGAAAAGAACATTATGACCAGATTGATCCTTTTTACTCATTGGTTGTTGGAAGGTATTTTCTTGATTACGGATCATATTTTCCAGACATACTTAGCAGTCTAACAATAAATATAATGCTAAATATAAGAAGATGAGAATGTATTTGTTAAATATTCATATTATTTGACCAGGAAGAAAATAATCATATAATTTATTTCTTAATATATTGTACCGTTTAAACTTATATTCGTCGTTAATAACAAGCAAGCAGTCTTTGGATCTTTATATAATGATATAGCTCAAAATTAGGTCCATCTGTTTCAAACATAGTTCAATGAATGTATGTTACCAACAGATAGATCGAAATGATCGAATGAAATTATTCTTTTTCTTAAAAACAGCATACATTACAAGTTTACAATATATTTCTAAAAATGTTAAAAACTTCGAAAATTAGGGCAGCAATAGCAGCACTAGCAGGTATGGTTATTATCCATGCATAAATAATTCTTCTGCCTATACCCCATCGCACAGCAGAAAGTCTACGAGTCGCTCCCACCCCCATGATTGCTCCAGAAATCGCATGTGTTGTGCTGACGGGTATCCCAAGCCAGGCCATAGCTGCAAGGATCACTCCACCTCCAGTTTCTGCACAGAATCCCTGATAGGGTTTTAAATCCGTAAGCCTAAATGCCATTGTTTTTACAATTCGCCATCCGCCGAAAAAAGTTCCCAATCCTATCGCAATTGCCGCACTCAAAATAACCCAAACAGGAACAATAAATTCATCAGACTGTAAAAAACCTCCAGCTATCAACAATGCTGTTATTATTCCCATTGTTTTTTGTCCATCGTTAGCACCATGAGTCAACGAAAAAAAAATTGATGAGCATATTTGTAATTTGCCAAACACCTTATTGATTGATCGCGGTTTTTTCCTTTTTAGAAAATACATCAAGAGTATCGCAAGAATAAATGCCATGGAAAATCCCAACGTTGGGGAGGCAATCATGAAGATAATAGTTTTCTCTAACCCTTCAAATACTATAGCTTGAATCCCACCCGAAATTAATGCGGATCCAATTAAACCTCCAATTAATGCATGACTACTAGAAGAAGGCAAACCAAAATACCAAGTTATTAAATTCCATATAATAGCTCCAATTAAACCAGCCAATATTACTTCAGTTGTAGCAAATTCGGGCTGAATTATTCCTTTCCCAACAGTTACAGCCACCGCAGTTCCAAAAATAAACGGTCCAATAAAATTTGTAATAGATGCCATGGTCACCGCGTGTAATGGCCTGAGAGTTCTAGTTCCAACAACCGTCGCAATTGCATTTGCTGAATCATGAAAGCCATTTACGAAATCAAACAAAAGGGCTGAAGATATAGCCCCAATGGTGATATATAACAAACTCTCATCCATGGTTAAATATTTAAATTATTAAAGAGACTATATCTTTCTATCCGACCATTACATTATTCTAAATATCACCCAAACTAGCACAGAGAAATACTACCCATATTTAAGGACTATATCCTCTATTATATCGGACACATCTTGACATTTGTCTAATGAAGATTCAAAATTCTCGTATATTTCTTTTAATTTTATTACTTCAATAGCATCGGTGTTGGTTTCAAATAACTCAGCAATTGCTCTTCTGTACAATTTATCCGCTTGTTGCTCATATTTCTTTATATTATGACAATGAGGCAGCATTTCAAAAGCATTCTTCATATTATATAACGTTTTGGTAACAAAATGTATTTCTTGGGTTGCACCAAGAAGAATCTTAGAGAAGTCGATCATAATAGAAGTAGGTCTTTGAATGTTAAACAGCAAAAATCTATCTGCTATCCCATCTGTATAATCCAATACTTCATCTATTGCGCTAGCAAGCCCAGCGATATCCTCCCGATCCAATGGAGTTACAAATGTTTGAGATAAAGTAGTAAATAGGTTATGAGTAATATTATCACCTTCGTGTTCGAATTCCTTGATTTTTGATATCTTCCCTTTACTTATGTTTTTTTCTTGACTTTCTAGTATGATATCAACTAGCGATGTTGTTGCATATACTAAGTTGGTAGATTGTTTTTCTAACATCTCGATGATTACTTTATCATTACCTTTCAACCATGACAGCCATTTTTTAGAAACCACTTATGATTCATGAAGGTAATTTCTTCTTTTATCTTTATCGACCAGATAAATGCATAATCTGGTTCAATATTTGAGGTTATTGGATTCAAGCTAAAGAATAACGATTCCAATTGACATTATTATTATCATTTGAGCCAGTCTAATTAAATAAAGGGAAGTTTGCAGTTATTTGGAAGCAATTATCTAGTTATTATCACCATAATCGTTACTCATCCTCTTCATTTCCATCTGTGTTTTCTTCGTCATTGCTCCCATTGCCAGCATCAGTATCTCCCCCATTGCCATCTTCTGTGGGATCGGAGTTAGAAGGAGGACCCTGATCCTTTTCTGAAGAATCCTCATCTTCTCCTTCACTTTGCTCTTCATTTTCGGCATCCTGGCATTCAGAGGATTTTCCACCAGAAGAGCCAGATTCTTCATTACAGTTTTTGTCATTATAATAAGGATTCCCGTTATCATCAGTTTTCTTTTCTCCACGCTGGTCATTATCATTGTTATTATTATTTTGATCATCATTATCAGAATCACTTCTAGTATTAATTGAATCATCGTTACTATTATCGAGGTTCGGTAATCCAATGCTATTACTTGAAGATGCAGTATTACTCAAAGCATTGACACTACTGAAGGAACCCCCTGGTGAAACAAATGGTGATTTTGAACTAAAAGGCAAACTCATAGAACTTTGGTCAGATTCAACATTTAGTGAATAATATGCAGCTTGGGATTTAGTTTTATTGTCTGCAATGGTAATATCAAATGGAGCCATTTGATTCTCAGACAAATTAGCAACATTTAGTCCAAAACTTTGAGTTCCGACTATACCAAGACTAGAGTTGTCATAAAATGTTGCAACTAGATTTAAGAATTGTTCGGGGATTTGTCCTTGGTTAATTATATTACCTGTGATATGAGGATTACCAACATTGTCCAAGAAGGCACTGCTGCCATTGATAATTAGGTTTGCAGGTTTTTCTGTTGCTGGTTGAGAACTGGTAGAGAATTCAATAAAGTTAAACTTTCCTACTACTTGAGGATCCTGTATCAATATATCAAATGGGGAGGATTCACCGTGTCTTAGAGTTCCTATGGATGAAAAAGCAGAATGATTACCTATTATAGTATTGCTTGTTGTATTGGATAAAATTGTTGTAATTACAATATCCCTTTGCGGATCTAATGCAGTATTATTTACTTCACCAATGATATGAAAATTTCCCAAATCATCTACGAAACTTGAAGTACTGAGAATCTGGATGGCATTAGGATCAAGGTTTTGAGCAAATCCTAAATGGGTCGATAATGAAGAATCAGAACTGGTAAAGATAAAAATGAAAAAGAATGATGCGATTAACGTAGTTAGCAGAAATGTACTTGAGGTTTTTTTTGATCTTAACAAATTAATTGTTAAATATTTAACAAAAACACTTATTAAAATAATTTGCTAACATGGTTAACAAAAATAATTCTACTAGTTAATTTTAGAATAATTATGTAGAATAATTATCAGTTATTATTTGACTTGTGAGTTTTTTTCAGGTTGATTAGTCAATTAAGTTGAATTCGTGGAATAATTATTGAATTTTATTATTTTATATTCATTAATAATTATCTGTTAATAAATCACAGAGTATCTGGAATGGATCATAATAATATTCAAATCCTTTTTCCCTGTTGCAAATATCAATAGCATATTTGCCCAGTTAATGGTATGGCCTTGCCTGTTCTAATCTATTCAATTGGCGTCACGTCAAACTACAACTAGTAAAACATCACAAAACCACAAAAGATAAATCATTTAGTGAATCTTGCCCTCCCCAAAAAGAACTCTTAATATGATTATAAACGGTCATTGAATAAATACAGTTATTATAATAAATGGCTATACAATTATAAAATAAAAAATTAATTGGGAGATAGTGATTGCAAAAGCTGTACTCTTTTTAATATGACAATACAAATATTATTTATGAAATTTACGTCAAAATTGCTTTTGCTACCTTTTTTATCCTTATTAATGGCTTCTCTTGTAACATTGACTTGCTTTGGCTCAGAATTAGATTCAAAATTAAGAAATGACACTTTTACTGAGTCCAATTTGGGCAAGTCCAGCCAAATCGATCTGGGAACTAAACCTAGCACTGATAACTTATCATCAGCTTTAGAGACAGAAGAAAATAAAGGAGTACTAATAGTGAAAGTAATCACATTAAACGGAGAAATGGGAAGAAATTCCTCTTCTGATTTCACAGTAAATATCCATGCCAATGACCCAGTCCCTGATGTCTTTAAAGGGAATTCTTCTGGAACCATGGTAAAATTATCAATGGGAATGTACAGTGCTACCATATCATCCATTCCTAACTACAACTCTTCCTTCTCCAGTGACTGTAACGGCGGAATAATGAAAGTAGAAAAGAAGGACTGCAACATTATAATGACATATACTAAATTTAATTAGGTATGATATTGTTTTTCGTATGGCATTTTTAAATATTATAGTATCGCCGTGATCTTTAGAAATCATCATACAATCATTATATCTTATCATGACTGTAGCCTAACACATTGAACCGGTTAACTTTGTATTATAGCTTAGATTACACTCATTAAATGCAGAAGATCATAGAATGGTAATTTAAGGATCTAGGCTGATTCGGCAAGTCCACTTGATTAGGGTTTAAGATACATATTAACGGAGGACGTTCAGTAGTAACCATTACGAATCAAGTCGTGACAAAACATTCTCATATTATTGTTTTCTTACATTATTCGTTTTGAATGAATCTTTAGCGTCTGACTTATGACTCTGAGATTGAAAGAACTATTCAGTATTCCAAGAAAATCCATCAAAATTTGAACCTGACAAGCCGTTCAATCAGCTTATGAGCACTAGTCACTAAAAGCGCAGCTCCGCTTCCCAAAAGAATCCCACCTATTATATCAGTAGGATAATGAACTCCAAGGTATAACCGGGATAAACAAACTAATCCTGCTTCAATTAGAAGAAGTATAGTTATCAATTTTTGTCTAGGACATTTTCTAAATAATAATAAAGCTGCTACTGCACCAGCTGATACCATACTGGCGTGGCCAGAAGGATAGGACTCATCTACTGGCAATTTATTGACAGAAGTTTCGTAAGAAATTATCGGTCTATCCCTGTCAACCAGATCTTTCACTAATGTAGTCAAAGGAATAACAAGCATAAATGAAATCAAGATAATTATAGCAACGATTCTACCATCAATTCCTCCAAATACAAACAACAGGATAGGAACAATGATCCAAAAATATTCTCGACCAAAATCGGAAAAAATATTCATGAACTCGGTTGTCATAGCCGAAGAGAACTCGCTTCGAGCATCCAAAACACTAGTATCAAATTTATAAATGAAACTGCCCTCGGATGAGTTATCATCTAATTCAATAACATTATGATAAATTACAAGTGTAAAGATTATGAAAACTCCGAATACGATTATAGAAGATACTAAATATTTATTCATAATATCTTGCAGTTTGAATAAATTAATATAATATCGATTTTTATCCAAAATGGTAGAATCATTTGTTAAGCATCACTATCGGTTTGCTCTATAGTTTCTCTCAAATTTAATTGTAAGAAAAGAAAAAGATTTGGGCCATAATTCTCTTTTACTTTACGGTAATGTGAGAGAAAATTCATATGCATTAATTTGAAGTCCATCGTTCTTAGTTCGTAGATCATAAATAAGATAACGGTATTTATAGCACGATTTCATATAATTATATAAAATTGATACATTATAGAATAAATGATATTTATTCTTTTAACCAAAATACCATATTCTTGATTTCAATGTCTTTGTTTTCTATATGTTTTCTTACTTCATACTCATTTAGTTCAGCCGAGGCGCATTTCAGCCACTCTGCTCACTATAATAATGGAGATACAGCAATGGGGGATAATTATACGGTTCTTCAACAAATAGAGCCAGAATATACCAAACCAAATGAATCATCGCAGATCCAATTTAGCATTCAAGATGAGCAAGGAAAAGACACGAACAATTTAGTAGGAATGATTGAAATTTATTCAACACTTACCAATGAAAGGTTGTCTGCTTATCCTTGGACAAAGCTAGCATCAGGCGACTTCCAAATTCCCTACATATTCCCAAAGGTAGGAAATTATCAAATTGTTCTGAGCCTACTAAATGATAATTCCAAAAATTCTAGTAATGATATCATCAACACAATTCCTCCTGCACGTACGATATTAGGCGATAACTCAAATTGCAACTGTGAAAGGGCTGTATTCAACGTATCCATAACTGAATCTTTTGGTTTCATTTTTACTTCAGTAATTTATGGTTCAGCTTTACTCATTATCTTGATTGTCGGAATAGTTTTAAGCTGGATGTTTCTAAGCAGAAGAAAAAGCAAAACAAATCCGATATCAAACGATGAATTTATTAAATACTCAGTCTTGTTTTTAGCACTTGGTGCGGCCATAGTTCACCTTGCAGTATATTCCAGTCACGCAACTTTAAGATATGAATATAGTATATTCCTCATATCCGCGGCAGGCGGACAACTTTTCTATGGGATGTCATATATCCTGTTAATTTTCTCTGATGATAAACTAATGGTTAAAAAAACCGACAAAAAGTATGTTTCAAAAGAATATTACAAAAAATCTTTAATCTTAAACTGGATTGGATTGGTAGGATCTTTGGTTCTAATATTCTTATACTTGTACTCAGTCACTTTCCCTCCTCCGCTTTCACCAAATGCAACTCCAGAAGATGTCGATCTTGCAGGAATTCTGGCCAAGTCATTAGAAATAGTACTAGTAATTGGAATCATCTATTTAATGCGAACAGAAAAGAAGAGATATTTATATAGTATTCAGACATATGATGAGAAAAGTGCATGATTTTTTTGAATAAAAATACTCTTGATTCCGCATATGAAATAGATAATAAAATGGGATGATACCATCCAAAAACTAATTTATTAATATGTTACAAGACAGCACTCAATAAGTAAGCAGTGTACAAGACGGATAATATTTTTATCCAAAGATTAATTATTATTTATCATAAATCAACTAAATAGATATTTTCCACTTCAATAAGGATAAAATCATATTTTTAGAGAGTATAAGAAAAGACTTTCGATAACTAAAATAAATTTAATAAGACTATTTTAATTAGGTTTTTTAGGTTTTAATCACTGGATTTTGTTTTATATTTTTTATTATTCAATGCTAGCTCATTCACTAATGCATCTACTTGCGAATCAGTATGAGACACATCGAGTCCTCTTTGTTTGATTTCATTTATTACATCTCCAATAACAATATTATCTATTTGGATGTAACGTTCCAAGATTCTTAAAACCAAAAATGTAGGGTGAGGCGCATTCTTAAATAATGGAGAAATTTTACTATAATGATAGTGAAGGGCATCTATTTCAGCAATAGATAGATTATCACATTGTGATATATCAGATACCTTTTTCTTTGCTTTTTTTAATATTTCTATTTTAGCTAATGGCTTTTCTTGTTTATCACGTTTAACTTGTTTATTCGGCATTTTGTTATTGACGCTCGATGTTATGAGTTGTTTTCTTCACGCTGCACTTTTTTATAACTTCTATTGAATATAAGTATGTTTTTTACTTGGAATAAAACTTTGACCCTTAATTCACTTGTAAATAATATTAATAAAGCAACTCGAAAGATGGTCTTCAATTATACTTAATGTCTATTTATAATGCTAGGATTATCCGCTCTCAAGTATTGATAGTCAATAGTATACCATTTTAAGCAGACATTTTCAAAGTCAGTTTATCATCTTTGACAGCCCTTTTCTAGTATTGCCTCACGAATATAAGCCATGAATATCATCATTGCACAATAATTTCGAGTACCTTTCAGGGGTTTAGGATGTACTTTGTTTCTATTATTGATTCAATGCAGACTTCATATTTGATCCCTTGCAATCGTTCATATAAATTGAAATATTGTAACCCTTCACAAAATAGTGCAGAATTAATGAAGAATATATCTAAATTCAAGTATTATTAATATACTTTGGAATCTATATTACCTATGATTACTATTGGTAGATCTCGTATATGGTATGGGCATAACTGATATAATAAAAGACGCTCCTACAATTTTTAGTATCTTAAGTAAATATATGTCTATAAAGTTTTTTAAATCGAAACCATTTATTTATGGTTCTGCAGACATTATTAACGTCTGTAATTTACATTGTTCCCATTGTTACTGGTGGAAAACTAGAAGAAATGAACTAGACGAGTTAAGTTCTGAAGATTGGAAAGATATAATAAAACAGACTTTTAAAAAACACCATGTTTATGTAGTTACACTCGTTGGAGGAGAACCGATGATGCGCCAAGATATTATAAAGGTTTTTTGTGATGAGATGCCTCGAAGGATATGTGTGGTAACAAACGGTACTTATCCTTTAGTAAGATTTAACAATTTGTACTTTTATTGGGTATCACTTGATGGCACAGAACAAGTACATGATAGCATTAGAGGAAAAGGCGCTTATGCTAAAACTAAAAAAAATATTTTAGACTATATCGCCGGCCCTCCGCGCAATGGAAAACCTGCTTGGAAGGACATTTGGATCACAATGACAATAAATTCTCTAAATTATACCACCATAGAAGATCTAATTGATGAATGGAAAGATATAATAAACAAAATAGGATTTCAATTTCATACTCCATTTACTGATAACGATCCACTTTGGTTACCATTCGGTGATACAAGAACAAATATAATTAATAATATTCAAAAATTAAGAACTAAATATCCAGATTTTATCATGAATACAGAAAAACAGTTAGAATTAATGAAAGGCAACTGGGGAGGGATCAACACTACTCCCGTGAACTGTCCTTCGTGGGCAATACTATCGTTAGATCATAAAGGAATGTCAAAACAGCCTTGTTGTATTGGAAGTTCCGATAGTAAAGCAATGAAGCCAATATGTGAAAAATGTGGACTTGGATGTTATTCTATTTTAGTTGCTCAAGGATTGAATAATAAATGACTGTGATTGTTTTATAGACATTTCTTAAATAATTGATAGATACCTCATAATAATATGCTAGATGCTAGTCCTATGAGACAAGTACTAGGAATCATTAGATAACGTCATAGCTCTGACGTGAATAGAATATCAATTCAAAAAAAGTAGAAATACATTGGTTAATCTTTGGAAAATTATATCATACTGTAAATAATCAGTTCAGATAAGATCAAACCACTTATACCCAGAGATCTTATCTAGAAGGTAAATAACACTTAATATCAATTT
>DATEOO010000030.1:0-5602 GCA_035274085.1 Candidatus Nitrosocosmicus sp. | reverse complement strand
TTATTCAGAATTTGATATTCCCTAAACATAAAAGTGTTAATTCGTCAGAAGATTCACAAAAACCATCTCCTACCACTCGAATCTGGCCAGGAAAAATTATTATGCACATTGACATGAATGCTTTTTTCCCAGCCTGCGAAGAATTGAGAGATTCTTCTCTTAAGGGAAAAGCCCATGCAGTAATAATGACCCCTGAAAGAAATGACACCTTGATAACCCGAGGAGCAGTTGCTTCTTGTTCATACGAGGCTCGAAAATTTGGCATCAGATCTGCAATGTCTTTATCAAAAGCCAAGGAGTTGTGTCCTGACCTTATACTAAAACCTGTAGACAAGGACTATTACAATTCGGTCTCTCAACAGGTAATGCGACTACTGGAAGAATATGCTGATTCATTAGAACAAACCAGTATCGATGAGGCATACATTGATTGCACTCAAAAAATTTTGCAGTATCAAAAACAGAATTTTTCGAGAGATGGTCCTATCGATCAGAAAAAATTGAAAAATACACTTGATGATTCGGCAGGAAAATACTACATCCAACAAGATATTTCAATCAGGGAATTTGCGCTAAACATTAAGGATTCTATCAGGTTACAGTGTAATGGATTAATTTGTTCAATTGGGATTGCGCCTAACAAGTCAATTGCCAAAATTGCATCTGATTTTCAGAAACCAGATGGTCTTACTATCGTTTATCCTCAAGATACTGTAACTTTTTTGTCCACGCTGGCAGTAGATAGAATATCTGGAATCGGGATAAAAACTGCACGGATACTTAAAGACATGGGAATTGAGACTATAGGACAATTATCCAATTCGAATATCCAAAAACTGTCTGATGAATTTGGAAAAAAACAAGCATTGTGGATGTGGCAGATAGCAAATGGCAAAGAAAATGAACCTGTCATGCCTCGAGAAGACAACTTGTCTCTAAGTACGGAGGAGACTTTGTTAAAACCACTAATTAGTAAAAAAGATATTTTGAATATTCTTGTTAATGATATGGCTGAAGATATTCATATACGTATCAAAAGAAAAGGGTATGAGTTTAAAACTGTTGGAATCAAGTTAGTTAGGATGGATTTTTCAATTGAAACTAGAGAAATTACCTTTTCATCCTATCAAAAAAATAAAGAAAGTATAATATCCGTTATGGGGACATTACTGGACCGATTCAGTCTTGATGATGATGCTGCTGATGCTGATGACAAGAACACCAACGAAATTCCCGAAGGAACCATACAATCTGCAGCTGTCTTTGAAGTAAATTCCAAGTATATAAGAAAACTTGGTATTAAAGTCTCAAACCTGTCAAAAATAGATAGAAATGCAAAAAGTCCTCAAAAATCCATAATGGACTTTGTTTAATATTATCATAATTCTTAATCAAATTTCGATTGGCCTACAATTTGTAGGAAAAATCAATATATAAACAAAACATAATACCTATTTTTTGCTATTTGTGTCGCCGGACTATTATCAACACTTTCAATACACCTTTAAATTTATAAAAACGGCATTCCAATTGTTATTAGCCAATATTTATGAGTGCACCTTCTTCTTTCAACACCAAACATCAAATCATTTATGACAACAATGTTCTAGAATTTAATATAATTCGAACTCAAAGAAGAAGAAAAACTAACGAAATTTTGATTGAGTACGGTAATGTGTCAGTACGAACTTCAACATCATCATCCTTGAAAGAAATTGAGTTACTCGTAAGTAAAAAGGCAAAGTGGATATTTAAAAAAATCAAAGAACAGGATAATCCAGAGGCATCAATTAAAGTACCTATTTACCAAGATGATTCTACTTTACCGTTCCTAGGGAAGAACTATAGATTGAGGATTGTTGGTCACAGTTCGAATCTGTTATGTTTTACTAATAATGGATTTGTTATTTATACAAATAGAAAGAATGTAAAGCGCATCTATGAACAATGGTTAGCTGACATCGCTTATCCGATTATTAGTCCAATAATAGTAAAGTATTCTAAACTTCTAAATGTGTCACCTAAGAAAATATTACTAAAAAAATTGAAAAGCAGGTGGGGCAGTGCGACATATCATAATATTATAAATGTTAATATTCATCTTTTAAAGGCTCCTCTAGATGTAATTGAGTATGTTATATTACATGAACTAAGTCATCTTATTGAAAGAAATCATTCTAAACAATTCTGGAAAATAGTATCAGACTATATGAGCGACTACAAAATCAAAATACGGTGGCTTAAAGTCAATGGCCCTTACATCATATGAATGTCTTCTTTCAATAGTAAATATTCCAGTCTTAGTTTGCTACTGCAATCTATTATTATTGAATATTAAGTATAACTAGAATCACACCCTTTACCTGTAAGTTATGAGTCATGTGATGCTAAACGCTAAATAAATAAAACAGCCCTTTCAATTAATTGTGTGTCTATGCTAAGGATTTGTATTCTTCACACTTTTGTGTTATTTTTGGCTATTTTTTGTTCTGTGGTATATTGAAGTTGATGTTGAAATTGCACCTGAACTTGCTAATGGTCAAAATATGGTTCCAGATGCGAATCTATTTCAGTGTGTATCCCATTTGGGCAAGTTTTATTCACTAAATCACTCGTTAGATTGCGATTTTAAGAATGGTATCGCAATAAATACCAATAATACTGTCATTAATATAGATAATTTTTCTATTTCAGGTCCAGGTTACTTGAACCCCTACATTGGCATTTTGATATCAAATAAAGAAAATGTCTCTTTAACAGGAACTGGAACAGTTGGTCATTTTCAAATGGATTCTCCGTAAATAACTCCGAAAATGTTGGTATATCTAGAGTAAACTTTACAGGAAATGGAATATCCATTTATTCTGCTAATTCTTCTGAAATTCTAATAGACAATAACCGATTCTATACTAATACAGCAGGGATCAAATTCTACACGATTGGTGATTCTGTGATTTCAAAAAATGTATTTGATTCTAATGATTTTTCTTCTATTTCCTTATTTGGTTCACATAATAATATAATAAATGATAATCTGATATCTAGCAGCTTAAATGGAATATTCATTGATACCAAAAGTACAAATACTTCGTTGAATTCAAATCATTTTACAAGGAGCTTTGGTGTAGATATAAACATAGGAAATGGAGGGAAATTTAAAGAAACCGAATATTTGATTTCAAATAATACTTGCGCCATAAGTATACCTGAAACATTGTGTAGATAACCGTTACAATAATCTATTTATATATATGGTCTGTATACTATTGAAAATTTTTATACCATTTGTGCATAGTAGGTTTCGACTATATGAGTAATCAAGATGCCGAAAGGGATGAAATTAAAGATGAGACCCACGAGCTAGAAGACGATGAGAGCGATATAGAGGAAGAGGAGGAAGAGGAGGAAGATATAGATTTTGAGGATGAAAATGAAGATAATGAATCTGAGGAGGAAAAGAGTGACTCACAGCCCAATAATAACTAACGGAGTAGTAATTTTCCGTTCTATAGTTGTTCAAGGCGAAGACGAGGAAAAAGGCTAACCAGCCTAATGGGTGAATTCATTTCTTTTATTCTTTTTTGAAATATGGTCGGTAATATGATATCTGTTATACCAAAATAGAGCGCCAGACATAATTATGAAATCAGCAATGTAAAATAAATCCCATGGTAAAGCAGAGGCTGAACCGTTGATGTAGTCATTTGTGTAGCCATTATCTGCTATCGCGTTTACAAGCAACGATAACGATGCAAGTACCCAAGGTACGAAATGTTGATATTCTCTATATATATTCAATAGTATTGTTATCGAGGGGATAATTAAACATAAATCTAAAATTGGGTATAGTATGGTAACTACAAGATCCGGTAAACTATAACCTTTTTCAGGAATATCAATTTCCCAACTATTTAAGAACGATTCTGGTAAAGGGAGAAAGCTAACAAAATTGATTATGAAAAATCCTATAATAACTGCAGAAATAATTGTCAGGGTTATGGATAAGTTTCTAATTCTTATTGTTCTAATAATGGAAATCAAATGAAAGATAAGAAACAGATACCCGCCCAACCATAGCATATCTAACAGAGTTATTCGCTTAAATTCATCCACATGTAAGACAAAATAAGAGTACATTATTCCCAAGTCTGCTGCAAACCACAATGCAATACCAATTGTTAAAAACAAGTAAGATTTTCCATGACTGCCAGAAATTCCGTGTCTTACAACCGCGATTACACCCAAACCCGTGGCAGTAGCACCGGCTATATTTAGACTAATTATTGCAAAAGCATGCTGAATATGTTCATCTGGAATCAGTATTATAGATAAATCTATAACTATAATGCTCAAAACCATAAAAATTATTAGATACTTTAATGTTTTTTTATAACTTGATTCGTTTGCCAATTTATTTTACGTTGATGCCTTTCATTAGTACCTTAATTGGTGGACTATTTATCTATTATCTGTAATTTTCCTATCTTGTTGTGATATAACTGATTGGTCTGGTAATATTCTTCCAGTGCTTGTCATTATTACTGCTTGCAATTATCTTAATTTTCTTTATATCTATTAGCTTATGAATTAGGAATCCAAGTAAAAAAAATTGGTAATTTTTATTAAACAGGTGGACAATCTGCCTACTAATTTTAGACTATACTTTGTTTCTTTTATATGAAGTGTTATTCTGTAGTAATCGGTTTTGAAATTATAAGAATTATGGTCATCATCTCTAATTGGAATCCATACTTCCTTGAAATAATTTTCAAATCCTCGTAGAGAAATAATCATAATTAATTTATCTTCCGCTATACCCATTTGAGTAAAGACGTTACTCTAAGATTAACCGGCTCATAATTCATTTAATGCTTTTGTCTCTATGCTCAAAAAGAAAATTCCTCTGCCCGAATAAAATATAATATTTCATTGGTGTATTTTTGAGGAGACTTAGTTTGCGCAATAATTGCTCTAAATAGTAATTGTAGGACAAAATAAATTTGTTCAGTTTCTTTTCCTGCGATACCAATTGTATATATCAATACTTCCAAAAATATCTATAGCAATCATTTCTTGTATTCTTGTTTGGATGATTATGTTATATGATCTATCTTCCTTTGTAATCATATATAGTGATATTGATGCAAATATTCTAGTTGTGCTTTACAAATCTAAAAAATATCAGATGTAATATATGAGAATAAATTTTGCATTAAACATTGCATTATAAATCAACATTGACCAATGACTCATAACTTCTATAAATATGAAATTTTGTTAAGAATCATATGTCCTACAATCTTTTGGGGGGGATGTTTGCTGTTCATAGTTCAAAATTCCTGTCCTTTAAATCACACCAATAATAAAAAGATTTAAAATTTTTAATTACTTGTAGTCAGATCGAAGGATATGATGTAAAAAAAATTACAGGATTCTATGTATTTATGCTTGAACATGAGTGGATTATTATGATTGAAGCAAACAGTGCACATGATATTTAATAATTATATGTTTGTATTTTATTGTCTTTTTTATATATTTATAGAGAGCAATACAATAATAACTTGATATTTTTTGGCTAGTGCAAATAATTTTGGAATAG
>DATEOO010000029.1:0-3316 GCA_035274085.1 Candidatus Nitrosocosmicus sp. | reverse complement strand
TCATGCCAATTCAAATGAACCTTATCGATATCGCTTATGCTCTTATTTTCAAGCCTCTGGATCGCATCAATTGTTTTTGCTGCCTCAACTAGAATTTTTTTTGGCTCACAGCCGCGTAAAGCACATGTACCACCAAAAGGTACCGAATCTATGATGGCGACTTTTAGTCCCTTAGAACGACAATTTGATGCTACTGTAGAGCCTGCAGTTCCTGTTCCTATTACAATTACATCATAAAGAGTTCCCTTGTTCAAATATTACTCATCCTAAATAAATCAAAAATAGCGCACTACTTTAAGAGTTTGATTGTAGGCCAATATTGCTGCTTATGTTATCTTATGTTACCTATATGGTTTTTTTCTAGGATATACACTTGCTTTTATGAATGTATTAGACCGCATTTTTTAAAAGAATTCAATTTAACCAACCGTAAAAGGACTAGTTGGTGCTTTTTAGAACATAAAAAATCTTATTAAAAGCTACGTCCGATAGACATATTTTTTCTTTTATTTGCATGGGTGATGGCGCCATTCATCTAACTTTTATGGGCCTCTGCCTTTGTGTCTATCATGGAGTCTTCCTTAATTGCGTCCGAAGCTTTGGAAACATTTTGTAAAAGTTTTTATCTACTAGTGATAGAGTCATGTTATCAAGTCATATTATACCTCATATAGGCACATAACTGAGGAAATTATTAAATTTAATTTTTCTACAGTTACATTTTATCTATTTTTATTTGTATTAATAAGTGCCTTTTCAGCCACCTCTAATTATCCATTAGCTAATGCCTTATCTTCTCCTGCATTCGAATTACAGGAAATTATAAACGAAAATCATAATTGGTTTCAAACTTATGGTAATAGCGATCTTAATCTAAAAAACAACTATACTGACATATTAGCTGTAAATTATCTTAGCGATGGTGAAATCCTAAATGCCACCCTTTGGTTAAATGCTGGTATTAGTAATTACACTGATTTTAGTTTGAAGAAGCCCTTTAATAGAATAATTTATGGTATGCTTATAGATGCTGATTCTAATTCAGAAACAGGATATAGAGGAGCAGATTATGATTATTACGTCGAATTATTAGGTGGACATCTTAGTATCTATCTATATCAACTCTCCTCGACAGGAGGCTACAAATTAATAGCTTCAAACCCAAACTTTACGGAATCATATGATCCCTCTGGCGCCTTACTGGCTTCTGCAGACTTTGCATTAGATCTGGATGCTATAAATAATCCTGATAGATATAATTTACTTTTTTATTCTGCAGAATCGTTTCGGTCCAACGAAGTGAGGCAATTTACAAATTGGGTTAGCATTCCCCCGCCTACATTACACGTAACAACTACTCCAGAGGATATTTCGATAAGTCAAGGAGATAGTATGATGGTCCCAGCAAGAATAAAATCTAGTACTGGATTTTCAAATGACGTAATTAACATTACACTAGCAGGGGATAACAATAGCGAGTTTGCCTTGGCATCAGGTTTTAACTCTAGTGAAATAATTGTAAATGTGGAAAGAAACCAACCTCCATTGTTTAAAATTTATGTTCCCAAAGATACTCCTTTGGGTATTTATTCAATTCCTTTGGTTGTTACTATAAGAGAACCTTCTGAGGCTGTAATAACTAAACCGATAAATGTGGATTCATCTGCTGGAAAAGTGAATCCAGAGCTTGAAATCTCTAAGGTGTATCCAACAGTGGGTTATTTAACTAAACCAATAAACCTGACGGTTTCTGTCATATCCCCAAAGTCTATAAATGATCAGTTCAAGGAGTTTTGGGGAACATATGGGTCGTTTATAGCTATTTTTGCCGGTGCTTTTATTGGTGCTTTTGTGAAAATGATATTTGATAAACGAAAGAAGGAAAATTAGATTGGCTTAGTTATAGATTTGTATAACTAATTTCCTCCGTCACGTATCCAAATCAGGGCCCGGATTTTTTATATATTAAGTTAACAATCAGTGTGACAGAAGGGAATGAGTATAATAATTTTCAAATGCTTATAATTTACATTGATATTATTAGTAAATTCTTGGTTTTCCATCATCTTGTTATCCTTTTAATAAAACTATTTCACTACCAGAGCTTAGAAACCCTTGGCTAATACTTAATCTAGATTCAAAAATTGAATCTCATTTCATTTTGCACAATTCTTTTTCTTTCATTTCTTATATTATCAATTCTGATTATAGATAATGTTATACTGATTCTTTAATTAGATGAATTACTGTTCTCTTACAAAATTTTGTTAATAGTTGTGTTTGTATTTACTAAAATAAGTACCATTAAGACTATGTGGCATTTGATATAGTCTTTAGATATGTGAATTTATTTCCACAATTCTTAGATATATTGTAATTCTTACAATAAGAGTTACTCAGTTTTAAAAGACAAGTAAAATACTGTCCGAAGGAACATCTTAACTTCTGTTGAAATCTTTTGATTTTTTAGCAGGTTTGAAAATACGTTGGGGTATGGCTATGAAAAACATGATTTTTGTCTCAAGTCACAAAGAATCTTATTTTAACAGCAAAATATATCATAGTATTATATAATTCAATTATTTAATTATGACAATTCTTTCAGGCTTCCGAATAGGGTGATGCTAAACTATAGTGGTTATAAATTCCTGTTAGTATTTCATCTTATTTAACAAATTTTCCTTTACTTTAGGCCATTCTTCTTGAATGATACTATAACAAGCAGTGTCTCTTATCCTCCCATTTCTCATTATTCTGTGATTTCGCAAGATCCCATCCTGCTTTCCGCCTATTCTTTCAATTGCTTTTCTTGATACATGATTTAACACGTCGGTTCTTATTTCTACTGCTATGCAGTTTAGCTTTTCAAATGCATGTCTTAACATCAAAAACTTTGCCTCAGTATTTACTGGAGATCTGCGATAAGATTTTGCTATCCATGTGTGGCCTATTTCTACCCTATAATTCTGGTGGTCGATATTAAAGAATCTTGTTGTCCCTACTATGGTCTTCAAATTCCTGTCGACTATAATGAAAGGTAAAGTAGAATTGTCGTGTTTTATAAGATCCTGCAAATAAATAGACATTTCTTCAATGCTAGGGAACGAAGAGTAGGGGTTTTTCCAAATTTCTCCATCAGTCGCTGCGCTACATAAACCATTCAAATCGTCATATCTGGGTGGGCGCAGTACTATATGGCTGTGCTCTAGAGTTATTTCATTGATATCAAGCATGTATCAAACAATATCCATTATTAATCACTGCTTAATTAAATCGGATGCTTTTATACCTGATACAATTATTTCATGATGACTGC
>DATEOO010000028.1:0-2808 GCA_035274085.1 Candidatus Nitrosocosmicus sp. | reverse complement strand
GTTTTTTGATCATATGTCTTTATACTCATCATAAGAGGACCTACGCTTTCATAATAGCTTTTGATCTGTGGAGGTAGTTGATCCATTGGTAATGGGGACATGACAGCCGGATTGACCATGTGACCGGTTGGTAAATTAAATTTGGCTGCATGAAATGCGCATACTATATCACTACCTATTACCTTTCCCTTTGCAAGAGAGGCATTCATGTGGCTGCAACGATCATCTAGTGAATAGAATTTACCATCTATATTAGCTATTAAAATTTCTTTTTTCTCTACTTCTACATGTTTTAGTTGACCCGGTTCGATTTCATTAGTTTTTGCAACTTCTATGTATCGCTTTTCATATACTGGATCTGAGCTCATGACTTGTAGTGTCGTCTATATTATTTAAGAAATTACCTAAATAAGAATAAAATAAGAATAGTTAGTTCGCTTTTAGTATAATGTAATAAGCGTATTGTACCAACAATATTTAATAATCGATCAAAAAGACGTAATTATTTGCTAGGTGGATTCGACTTAAAATCATTTATTGTATTATTGAAAACATCATGTCCCATATGAATAAAATAAAAAGGACTATATTCCAAAAGTAATGAACATAACGATTGTAGCAATAGCCATTATAACAAAGGTAGCCCAGCCAATAATATTTGTAAGGCGTCCATTGGTATTTTCCTTAAGAATCTCTTTATCATTAGATAGTTTCATGATTACAAAGATGATAGGCACCGATACAACTCCATTAATAACTGAAGCATACACTAGTGCTTTGATTGGGTTAATACCAAGAAAATTTATGCCCAAACCAATTATTCCACATATGACAATAACTAAATAAAATGCCTTTGCCTGTCCAAACTTTTTACTTAATCCTTGTTTCCAACCAAAAGTATCTGATAATCCATATGCAGTAGAAGTGGCTAATACAGGTATTGATAAAAGACCAGTACCGATAATACCAATTGCAAAAATTGATTTAGCAATCTCGCCGGCATTAGGGAAAGACTTTACCAAGGGTTCAAGTGATTTTGCCGCTTGTTCGGCACTTTGTATTTCTGTAATACCATTGTTATGAAGACTTCCGGCCGTAGTAATAATTATTGCCCATGTGATAAAGTGTGCAAAACCAATTCCAACCATAGTATCTCTCCCCATTGATCTTATTTCTTTTTTTGAAACCTTGGGTTTTCCTTTACCAATTTCCTTTATCTTGTGGTTTGCGACCTCTTCTTCTGCTTCTTCAGAAGCTTGCCAAAAAAACAGGTAAGGAGAAATAGTTGTTCCAAGAATGGCTACAAGCATGGTTGCAAAATCGGCAGTGAATTCAATATGGGGGATTATAGTACTGATTAAAATTTGATACCAATTACCACCCACAATTAACGCTGTTACTATATATGTTAAAAGTGAAAGAGTCAGATATTTTAATATTTTAATATATCTTTTATAAGGTATCACAATAATTGCAATTATAATAAATACAGTAAAAAATATGCTAAAAACATTCAAAGATATTTTAGGAAATATAAGGTTAGCCGATGCAGCCATTGCACCGATATCAGCTCCAACGTTTATTGTATTTGCAACTAAAAGGAGAGAAACGAGTGGCAAAACAATTTTTTTAGAATACTTTTTTTTAATGATTGTTGCAAGGCCGCTTCCAGTTAGCAAGCCCACTCTAGCACATATTTCTTGGATTACTACTATCAAAGGAATTAGATATAACGCAGTCCATAGCATTCCTAGTCCAAACTTTGCTCCAGCCTGAGCAAACGTTGCAATACTTGATGGATCATCATCGGCTGTCCCTGTAATTAGCCCAGGTCCCAAAGACTTGAGAAAGGACTTTATCGACATTTTATTTGAATTACTGTACTTACAAATAATATATTTGAATAGAAAAAAGACGTGCCGATAAACACAAGTCAAATTATTGTAGAAATACTGTAACCTAGTCTGTGCTAATGTGTCAGATTATACATAAATAAAATCTGAACAATATAATAGATTCAAATAGTCTTCGAATTTAAAGTTTAGAGGTTTAGATGCAATTGAAAGAAGGTATATTCAGGAAAATTGGGAGGCGGTGGTGTCGACAAAAGTTAAACATTTTTTGCAGTTATAACGATATAAAATCAATAAATTTGAAAAAATATTTTTACTATAAGGCATTTGCTTTTGGAAATATCTCAATATTTAGAGAAATTACAACTTGTAAAATGAACAGGTCATAAAAATGTGCTCAAAGTTTGCATCTAATTCGATTGAGTCAAAAAAGAATCAATTGCTTTCGTATTAGCCTATAGTAAGTACTATAAAGCATACATGCGTTCTTTTATATTATGGCTTCTAGTACCAATAGTAACATAAATATAATCTATTTTCCAGTTTTTCTGGCTATCATATCACTTTCAGTTCTTATCTTTTGGAGTAATACTAATAATGGCAATTTGATTTTCATATCTGCTCAGGAGAATGCTTCGGATGTTACTAAACATTATTCTAATATTCCTTCGGCAGAATCCGTCCATACAACTGAGATATTGAAACTACCTGCTAACGTAGACACCTTTGTAATGCTAATTGTAAACGAAGCACATGAGAGTTGGAAAGATGAACAACATAAATTAATTACAGATAAGAATGCATATTTTATTCCTACAAATCTTGTTATTTATGAAGGTACAAAGTTGGTATTCTTAGACGCCGACGCACCATGGGATACACCCCATCCACATGATTTAAGATTAGTCAACCTTAACAGTCCGGAAAATAGCGGTGATATATCATTTTCAACTGG
>DATEOO010000027.1:0-2417 GCA_035274085.1 Candidatus Nitrosocosmicus sp. | reverse complement strand
AAGTTTTCAATAGAGTCAGAAAGAAGTAAATCCTTGGTAACATCTGCAATTTTTGATCCGTAATCAAATTGCATTAACGACAAGTTAGGAAAAAATATTTCTCCACTCGTCGATACAGCTTTGAAACCATTATTGGATAATAAATATGCTGTCAACGGATTCTTTGTAAGAATCGTGTTGCCAAATAAAAATTCAGGTAAGTGTTTTACTTTGCTTGAAACAAAATCTGAGAGAACTCCCAAAATTGATGGGTTATCTTCAATGTCTTTTATCTTCTCTCCACTAAGTAATTCTAATGGAATAATCTTAAGAAAATGTATCCCTTTATTTTTTGAGTATTCTGCAAGTGTAATCATACTTTTGATGTCTTTTACAATTACGGCTTTCATCCATTCGTTTCCGGATGCTACTACTGCTTTTTGGTATTTCTCATTCCATGTTATTAAATTAAATACGTATCCTATAACATCTAAATTTTTAAAATCTTTTGATAGAGTTGCAATCGAATAGTCCTCGGTTAAACTATTCTTTGCTAAGTTTATTTTCTCTTCATATTTGATGATAACTTTTTCTGCATTTTCTATTACTCTTTTTGAGATGTTAGTTTCGGTGGTAGCTTTAAAAAACTTTTTATCAATTGCTTCTTTCTCTCCTTCCTTCTTTCTTATTTCAGTATCAATCTCATCAATATTTGATCTTGAGCTGAGAATAGCATTTTGAATTTCCTGATTCTTTGTAATGAACTTGTAGATTTGTGAATCATTTTCTTTTATCTTTTCGGAATAATTTTTGATGTTTTCTTCAAGCCTGGCTATGGTTATTTCAATTTTTCCTTTTATGGGGATTAATTTATTTATTCTATCTGTCAAGAAATTCTTGTATGTTACCTCGCCTGAGTTTATATTGTTAATTTCATCTATTTCTTTGGTTTTCTCTGATTTCTTATTTCTCAACTCATTTTGAATTTCTTCATCTATCTTGATCTTCGATTCAATCTCTACTAATTGATTGTTTAATTCGATCTCTTTTTCCCTAAAAGTTTTTTGATCGATCTCATTGGTTTTCTCCTTTTGATGTAATTGGTCAAAATAATGCTCTGCCTCTTTTATGATAGCTCTATTTCTTTCGTATTCATAAGCTACTGTTGATAGCCTTTTCTCATTTTTTGTTCTTTCACTACTTGCGGAATTGGCCTGGACCAAAAATAGCTTTTTCTCTTGGCTAATGTTTTCTATTTGAGTGGTTACTTCTTCTAGTTTATTTGAAACCTCATTACTTTTAATTTCCTTAATTTTTTGCTCTTCGTTGAATTCTGATATTTTTCTGGTTAGATTATTTATGCTTCCAGATAGTTTTATTGCTTTTAGTCTATTTATTTCTGATTCTATTTGCAAATACCTGTGTTGATCATTTCGCTCCTCTTCTAACTCATCAATTCTGTTCCTTACTTCGTCCATTTTAGCCAATGCTATTTCGAGTCTTCTGTCAGATTCCTCGAGTTGCTTATAAGCTTGATCTTTCTTTTCATCAAAATATGAAAGCCCTACTATATCTTCAATTATTTTTCTCCTTTCTTCAGAATTCAGTTCTGATATTCTAGTAATCATCCCCTGTTGGACTATATTCAGTTTATTGGGAGATGCGACAACTATTTCTAATAGTTCCAAAATGTTATTTCTCGATACTCTCTTTTTGTTCAAATAATATTGACTTTCTCCAGTGTTGGCTCCAGACATTTCTCTTGTTATGGTAACAAGATTGTCATCAATGGGGATTCCTCTATCTTCATTGTCAAAAGTTACACTGACCTTGACTATCTTATGGGTATTATTATTTGAACTACTATCATGAAAAAGCGAATGAAATTTGTCTACACGAAGGGCTTTTGGACTGTTTTCCCCTAATGCGAATATTATTGCATCAAGAATATTGCTTTTGCCTGACCCATTTGGTCCAGTTACAGCAATTAGACCTTTTTGAAAATTTAGTGAAATGTTCTTTGATCCAAACGATTTAAATCCAAAAACATCTAATTTTTTGATGTAGACCAAAATTATATTATACTTGGATGTTTTCTTTCTTTATTATTTCTTTTTTTTAAAGGGTCATTTTTGAATATTGTTGTTATTATTTTGTTGTCTTTGAATGGTTATTATTTTGACATTTTTAACATCATTGGTGTGTCTGGATTCATCTGGATTCGGTGCTTCTAATGCAACCTTATCGAATTTGTTAATTATTTTAAAGTTATGCTCAGGTATTAATGACATTATTTTTCTGAAATCCTGTTCGTTCTCTACAATAATTTGAATAGTCCCATCTTGGATCAATTTAGACATATACGAATGAAGTAGATTTCTTAGAACCCTTTCTTTATTATATCTTTTTTCAGAATTATCATTAAAGATTGTAATCAT
>DATEOO010000026.1:0-3551 GCA_035274085.1 Candidatus Nitrosocosmicus sp. | reverse complement strand
AAAGAGTCCGTAGTCATTGTCTTAAATCCAACCGACGAAACATATCAGGACGTTATTTCTAGTTCCAATGAAATTAAAGCACGTGGAGCATATATAATTGGAATTTCAAACAAAAAGAACGAGGTATATGATCGTTTTGTGGAATTACCTGATGTTAAAAGCTATCTTTATCCAATTCTTGAAATTATCCCGTTACAAATGATGTCATACTATTTGGCGTTGAAGAAACAAGTTGATCCAGATTATCCTAGAAATTTGGCCAAATCAGTGACCGTAAAATGAAATGCCTACTGCTATATTGAAATATTTCCTTTAGTTATGTGCAATAATGAATACGTTAGATAACCGAATTGAAAATTGTGTATTTCCAGTCAGTTATTTTTATGATCTTGATAACTTTACTTGGATAAAATCATTAGATAATCCGGATGATAGAAAAAGTGATGTAAAACAGGTCCTTGTAGGCATAACTCCCGTATATTCATATATAGCCGGGAGGATACTTAAATTTAAGACAAAGCCTGTCGGCACGGATGTGGTTAGAAATAGGAGCTTGGGAACAATTGAGAGTTTTAAATACTTTGGAATAATTCGTTCTCCTGTATCTGGAAATATTGTGGAAATTAATCAAGAAATCTTTGATAGCCCAAAGATTGTTAATGATTCCCCATTTGAACATGGATGGCTTGCAAAGATCAAAACTAATGACAACCTCAAAAGCCTTGAATCGCTAAAAACTATAGAGGAGTGTAAGGCCGACATTGAGTTACAAATTAAAAAATTCAATGTGAAATGCTTTAAATCATTTCCTGATTTCCAAATGTTTGAATTAGGAACTGAATGTTCCGCCACTTTGGCAAAATTGGACGAATTCATGTTGAAAAGTATGCGAATTGGGGATGTTATGAGATTAGTATCTGATGATCCTACTGCTGATCTTGAATTATTACGCTGGGCTAATGAAAACAAACAAGAAATTGTTGAAATTGTGCAGGAGAAAAACCCAGTGCAATCTTTATTACCACATTCTGGCAATAATTATTTATTCAATATAATTATAAAAAAAATAAAAGGTTAAGAAAAATGGAATAATCTACTTTTCAATAGGGTTGCCAATCATATTTCCCCATTCTGTCCATGAACCATCGTAGTTCTTAACATCTGGGTAGCCTAAAAGATATTTTAGCACAAACCAAGTATGTGAGGATCTTTCTCCAATTCTGCAGTATGAAATTACTTCTTTTTCTGGATGGATGCCATTTTCGTTGTATAGTTTCGTCAAATCTTCAATCGATTTGAACGTTCCATCCTCATTAACTGCTTTTCCCCATGGTACATTAATAGCCGCAGGAATATGGCCTCCTCTTTGGGCATGTTCAGTAGGGTATTCAGCAGGTGCCGTCACTTCTCCCTTAAATTCTGCTGGTGACCTGACATCGACCAATATGCTTTGATTGTTTTTGAGTGATTTTGACACATGATTCAAATAGGTTCTTATTCTTTCATCAGGGTCAGATGCTTTGAAATTGCCTGGTGGATAAGTTGCGATTGTTTTATCGATAGATCGGTCCTCTTCAAGCCATTTTTTCCTGCCACCATTCATTATCCGTACATCATTATAGCCATAATACTTAAAAACCCAAAAGGCAAAAGCCGCAAACCAATTATTAAAATCTCCGTAAAGTATTAGAGTCGTATCTTGATTTATTCCTGATTTTTTAAGCAATTCTTCGCACGATTCTTTTGAAATTATGTTCCTACTCAAGGGGTCATTGATATCCTTCTTCCAATCAAATAATACAGAGCCTGGAATATGCCCCAAGTCATAGTTTGCTTTTGGATCATAGTCCACCTCTGCAATTCTTACATTCGGATCTTTTAAGTGATCTTCAGTCCAACCTGTGTCAACTAAGACTTCAGGATGAGCATATCTACTTGACATTACCTAAATAGACTTAAACCTCAAACAGGTATTTAAATAATAAAATATTTTTATTTCCTGGAGTCTATCAATACTTTTATTTAACATCAAAAATGATTTTAATGACGTCAAGATATTTAGTTTCGTGACCATATATACGGATTCATTTTCCAATCTTTTAAGGTATAAGGATGATTTCTACAGGATTGCTGTTTCCTCTACACTGCCCTTTAAACTACAACATAAAATGGATGCTTGGTTTTATGATTTATCGCCATCAAAGGATTTGACTGATAAGCTTGAACGCGAGGAATTAAATATTAACGAGTACAGCGATTTGTATCTGAAAGAAATGAATGCTATGCCAGCCATTTCTAATATAAAATGGATAAAAGATTATTCAAGAAGGAACGACGTTGTGTTACTTTGTTATGAACCAGAAAATATAAATAAATGTCACCGTCATATTTTGAAAAAGATCATAGAAAGTTACTAGGTAAAAAATAACGTGCTAGATTAAGTACTAATATGACTTTTATTGATCGTTAATCATTAATTTTGGAAATTTTTTCAATATGACCTAGAATGATTCTGTTAATTGTAGAATTTTAATTATATTTTTATGTGAGGATAATTAAAATCAATAATGGTATACAAGTATATTGAAATAGTTGGTACTTCGCCAACTGGAATAAATGAAGCTGTCAACAATGCATTTAAGGAGGCATCTAAAACCGTGAAGAATATTCAATGGGGTGAAATGGGGAGAGTTACCTTTAGGTTGGATGAAAATCAGCAAATTGAGTATCAGGTAGAGGTTCGTATAGGATTCAAGATAGAAAGGACGGACTAGGATATTTTGGAGATTTAAGTGTTAGAAGACTGGTCATAATAAATTATCTGAAACTACTTTTATTCACTCAACCTGTTTTTTATAATCTCCAAAAATTTATCTTTATTAATAGGTTTTCTGATTATGCAATTAAAACTTAAATTAGAATACGTTTTTATAATGGATTCATAGTATTCCTCAAAAGCAGTAGCTAGGCAAATCTTAATTTTCCTATCCATTATTCTAATCCTGCTAGCTAATTCAAAACCGTTTATCCTGGGCATTCGTATGTCGGTTATAAGCAAATCATAAATTCCAGGTTCAAATTCTTCCAAAAGGGAATTCGGATCATTATAAATATTAACTTCGTATCCCTCATCTTCTAGACAAATTTTAAAGAATAATGCTGTTCCTATATCATCATCGATTACTATGATATTGTTTCCCATTATAGAATATTTTATTGATTGTCATACCAACTAAAATATTTTTACATTTCTAAATTTCAAGGCTATCAAATTTTTGGTAATATTCTCACGATCCATTTGGATTTTGAGATAGTTTTGTCGGCTTTGGAATATAATACCTTTATGAATCAAGTTCTTAATCTTTTATTCAATATGCCATCCATGAAGTCAAACATTGATTTTGTAATTGGTAAATTAGTTTGCTTTTCAATCCAATACCAATCGCCTATTGGGTTAATTTCAAGAAAAAATAATCCTCCATTTTTATCTTGAACGAAATCTACGCTTGAAACAAGTAATCCTAATTCTCTATTTAGTTTAATGCATAGCT
>DATEOO010000025.1:0-3567 GCA_035274085.1 Candidatus Nitrosocosmicus sp. | reverse complement strand
GGTGATTTAAGTAATTATGAAGATTGTTTAAAGGCATTATCAGGAGTTGATATAGCCTACTATCTTGTTCATTCGATGGAGGGATCTTCTAAAGATTGGAAAAAGTTTTCCGAAAAGGAACTAAAAACTGCGGAGAATTTTGTAAAAGCAGCAGACAAATGTGGTGTCAAGAGAATTATTTATTTAGGTGGCCTAACATACGGAGAAGAGTCCGAACTTTCTCAACACATGCTTAGTAGGAAACATGTAGGAGACACATTAAAGAAATCAAAATCTCAGGTAACTATTTTTCGAGCTGCTGTCATACTGGGGAGTGGTGGAGGTTCTTTTGAAATGTTAAGGTACTTGGTAGAGAGATTACCATTAATGGTATGTCCTAGATGGGTATTGACAAAGTGTCAACCAATATTCGCAGGCGACGTCATAACTTACCTTTCTAGATCAATCGAAATATCGCAAACCGAAGCAAAGACATTCGATATAGGTGGTCCAGATATACTAACATATAGAGATATGATGAAAATCTATGCTAGAATCCTTGGCAAATCCATTAGGGTTTTGATCATTCCATTCCTAACTCCAAGACTTTCATCATATTGGGTTGACCTGGTTACTCCAATAAAAGCATCCCTGACTAGACCATTAATTGATAGTCTTAAACATGAAGCAATAGTTAAGGATGATTCAATCACGAAAATTATTCCTATAAAACTAAAATCGTTTGAAGATTCATTACGATATTGCATTAATGAAGAGGATAAATACAAAAAGAAAAAAGATAAGAGTCTAATAAAAAAAGAGCGGACTTCTATGTCTGCTAATTACAAGATCCTTTTAGTTTCTTTGATCTTGCTTTTGGCGATAGGTACTACATATTATTTTCTAGATGGCAGATCTCAATTTTTGGAGCCGTTCTGGCTCTTCATAGCCGTCATCTGGTACCTACTTATCTTTGTTGCAATCTATTTTGTAAGGTTTGGAGCTAGACTTGGTGCATTAATAGCCGGCATACTAGGCTGGGGTAGCTTGGCATTTTGGTTACTTGATAACTTTTACATAGTTTCTGGATACTCTATTATAGCAGAAAAGCCTGGTAACAATGAAGTTTTGAGAGATATTGTAGGAATAATCATCGCGTCATTCACTATAGTCTCATCACACAATATCTTTCATAAAATACGGTTACAAGGCTGATTCAAAGAGTTGGAAATACATAGTAAATTTTCAATTAAATTTCTTGATTTAACTCGTGATCAGAACTGATCTTTGATAATAATCTTCCACGGATCCATGTTAGCACTAGCGGATTATATAATAACGGATTAATATTCTATGATTTGGTATTAAAAATATGGCTTTTATTCGAACTAAAAAGATAAAGGGACATGATTATTATTACCTTGTAGAAAATCAATGGGATCCGGTTAAAAAAAAGTCTACACAGCAGGTCATCAAATACTTAGGTAACGTAAAAAATCTCAGTATCAACGATATTCCGGAAGAACACAGAAATAATCCTAAAATATTGTATTTACTGGACTTGAGTTCAAAGATTGAAAAGAAAAAAAAATATAACTGATGCAAGCAAAGAGTCTTTGCCAATAATTATTAAAATATAATGCCAACAAATTTAGAACAGGCTACATATTTTATAAATGGTAAATCCCATTTTTGGGAATTATCGTAAATATTTTATCTCGACGTTACAGTTTATAAAATGTATTTTTTAAAAAACAGATTTTAAAATCCTTTTTAATTTTATGCCATGTTGTAACAGTATTTAGTTTTCTTAGAGGTCTAAGCAGCACTGTGTATGTAGCGATATGACGATATGGTAATATCTCCTTTACTAAGATCTAAAATAATCTACTTTACTAATTTTATGCTGCTGGAATTTAAAGATAGCATGGTGGCCTTAGCAACTATGCACTAAACTTCTATTTTTTCTGAAACTGGTAGAGAATTGTTTAACGTATCTAGGCACCTGTTAACTAGATTTCGGTTATTTGTGAAGAAGCCTCTATATTTGCCTGGTGTAAATTCTTCCGCAATTACTGCACAACCTTCGTCTTCACTTAACGAAATTATTATCCAATTATTTTCCAATCCACATCCACTGAAATCTATTATGCCGATCACATTGGATAAACTAACGCCGTTTGCCAAACCGGTGTTTCCAATTAAATATAGTTTTTTTGTCAGTGGAGAAATAGTTATGTATTGCTCTTTGACATCGTAGAAATTATTGTTCCTTTGAAATAAAGATATTAATGTGAATTTGTTAAAAAGGGGGGTTTTATTCTTATGATGTTTTCTATTCCTCTGCTAAGTAAAAGCATGTTTTTTCTGGTTGTTGTATAAAAAGACTCATTCCACCTTTCTGGGGCTACAAAATAATTATTTGGATAGTTTAAAGTATTATTATAATCAGATTCAATTTCTTCGGATGAAAGTTTCTTTCCTTTAAAATCCATTATCAATTATGTAAATGGCGTAGTATTAGAAGAAGTAGACATTTATAATCACCTTTGTTAGATCATTAAGGTTATATATTTAATTTCTTGTATCTATTCGTGCTTTTTATTTAGACCTTATCAACGAGAGGATAATTTTAGACGGGGCTCATCGAAGAGCATTTCTGTCGAGCATATATGAAAAAGAAAGTGACTAAGCAAGCATCGTAGTATTTAATGGCATGGTGACAATATTTTCAATTGCTAATATCGTTTCATTTTGTTAGCATCTTTTGATTTTCCTTTCAATTTTTGTGCCCTTCTTAAGTTACAGCCACAACATGGACAAGTATACCCAAAAATAATATCCTTTAAGAATCTAACTTCGCAATGGCCACATGTTTTAGACTCATACAGATCTATCCTCGCATTTCTCATCTTGACTATGCTAATAGGGTTTTTCTTGGATAGATCAAGACATATAGATTTACAAGTATATACCATGATTGCTTTACAATAAGATGATATTGACGTCTATTTAAAAATCGCTTTCATGAAGGTTTTAGTTAGGCAGCAGATTCGAGATGGCTATCCACTCAAAAGGAAATCTTAATAATATTTATTAAATTGCATGAAGGAAAGGGATTTGAACTCCATAGCTATACTCGAGGAGATAATATAAAACTAATTTTAAAGAACGGGGATTGGGATTTGAACCCGTTTCTTGCATTCAGGGATTCATACTTTGATTGACAAAGGTAATTATTCCCTTTATTGATTGGCTACCCATGGAATTAAATGTTAATTAACATTTTATTCAATCAACTTAATAATCAAACTTGACAATTCTTCAGCGTTAGTAAATAACAAGAGGAAAGATGATGTCATCCTCAAACTAGACGAGGTTTGGGACGAATTTACGCCTTTCGGAGGGGGTTCTATATACTGCATTCGATAGGTGAGTATACTACTATTAGAGCGGATCCGGTGGGTTTTGAATCGGGAGACTATGTGATGTTATTGGTATTTTGGATCAGTAATCTAAGATTAATATAAAATGGGCTAAAAATTATGAGATTGTAATTTTTTATCAAAAGGCGTGGAGTTTAATATG